>JANMMX010000098.1:0-13902 GCA_031373605.1 Allobosea sp.
ACCGCACGCGAATGGCGGCAGGTGCTGGTCTATCAGGCGGAAAAGCACTTCGAGGCACTGGTCAGGATGGAAGGGCGGTAGATTCCGCATTCTGCGCTTAAAAAGCCAGCCAAACACTTGCTCCTGCTCTCTCTTTCTGCCATATCGCCGAACTTCTGATCGCCCGGCTCACAAGGGCTGCCGTGGCGGTCATTTCTTTGCTCTCGAGCAAGACCATTGGCGCAAGGATCCCAGTTGATCCTTCGGCGCATTAAAGGAGCTGAAATGCCCAAGATGAAGACCAAGTCGGGCGCTAAAAAGCGCTTCAAGATCACCGGAACGGGCAAGGTTCTCTATGCCCAGGCCGGCAAACGTCACGGGATGATCAAGCGGACGAACAAGCAGCTCCGCAATCACCGCGGCACGGCAACGCTCTTTGCGGGCGATGCAGCCAACGTGAAGAAATATTTCCTCCCGAACGGCTGATGCCGCCTCTCACTTTGTCCGAGTTCCAGGAGATCAATCATGGCTCGCGTTAAACGGGGCGTTACGTCCCATGCCAAGCACAAGAAGGTATTCAAGGCCGCCAAGGGTTTCTACGGCCGCCGCAAGAACACGATCCGCGCCGCCAAGGCGGCCGTGGACCGTTCGATGCAATACGCCTATCGCGACCGCAAGAACCGGAAGCGCTCGTTCCGCGCGCTCTGGATCCAGCGGCTCAATGCCGCTGTGCGTGAGCATGGCCTGACATATTCGGCCTTCATCAATGGCCTGATGCGCTCGGGCCTCGAGCTTGACCGCAAGACCCTGTCAGCCATGGCCATCGATGCGCCGGAGAGCTTCGCGGCTGTTGTCGAGAAGGCCAAGGCTGCCTTGGCCGAGAAAGCTGCGGCTGCCGAGACGAATGCGGCTGCAGCCTGAGGCTGTTTGCCAGATGATTTGCAGGCGGCCGGTGGCAACACCGGCCGTTTTGCTGTCTGGCGTCAGCTCTTATGTCCCGCTAGAACCGCTCTGCCGCTGACATAGCCCCTTTCGAGAAGCCGGAATCGCATGACTGAACTCGCCACACTGGAAGCCGATCTCCTCGCGCAGATCGCAGGCGCCACGGATGAGACCGCGCTGGAGACCATCCGCATTGCAGCGCTTGGCAAGGCAGGCTCTGTGTCTGGTCTGCTGAAGACGCTGGGCGCCATGACGCCCGATGAGCGCAAGGAGCAGGGCCCGCGCATCAATGGCCTGCGAGACACAGTCCAGGGCGCACTGGCGGCGGCAAAACAGGGCCTGGCCGATGCGGCACTCTCAGCTCGCCTGCTGACCGAGCGTGTCGACGTCTCGCTGCCTGTGCAGGATGGTCCGGAGGCGCGCGGGCGCATCCACCCGATCAGCCAGGTGATTGACGAGATCACCGCGATCTTCGGCGATATGGGCTTTGCCGTGGCTGAAGGGCCGGATGTCGAGACCGATGATCTCAACTTCACCAAGCTGAATTTCCCGGTTGGCCATCCGGCGCGCGAGATGCATGACACATTCTTCTTCGCGCCCGATGCCCATGGTGCACGCAAGCTGCTGCGCACCCACACATCGCCCGTGCAGATCCGCACGATGCTGGCGCAACAGCCGCCGATCCGCGTCATCTGTCCGGGCCGGACCTATCGCTGCGATTCGGACCAGACGCACACGCCGATGTTCCATCAGGTCGAGGGCCTCGTCATCGACAAGGGCTCGCATATGGGCCACCTGAAATGGATCCTTGAAGAGTTCTGCAAGGCCTTTTTCGAGATCGAGGGCGTGAAGATGCGCTTTCGCCCTTCCTTCTTCCCCTTCACCGAGCCCTCCGTCGAGGTCGACATCCAGTGCTCGCGCAAGGGCGGCGAAATCCGCTTCGGCGAGGGCGAGGATTGGCTCGAGATTCTCGGCTGCGGCATGGTGCATCCCAATGTCATCCGCAATTGCGGGCTGGACCCTGACATCTACCAGGGCTTCGCCTGGGGCATGGGCATCGACCGCATCGCTATGCTGAAATACGGCATGCCGGACCTGCGCCCCTTCTTCGAAGCCGATGTGCGCTGGCTGAGCCATTATGGCTTCCGGCCGCTGGATTTGCCCTCGCTGGTGGGCGGGTTGAGCGCGTGAGTGGACTTCGACAGGACCATGAGCTAAATTGGTTGAATTAGCCAATTTGGACATTCATTATGAAAACCATCACCGCCGCCAAGGCCAAGAATCATTTTGGCCAGTTTCTCGACATGGCCCAGCGTGGACCTGTGATCGTGACAAAGAATGATCGCCCCGTGGGCATCTTCATGTCGTTCCAGGATTTCGAGGATCGCATCTGGGCCGAGCGGGCCGACGAGGCGCACAAGGAAGGCTATCTGAGCTCAGAGGAATCGGAGGCATTGCTCCAGAAGTGGCTTAAGGCGACCGATTGACTTACCGGCTCACACTTTCCCGACAGGCGATGGAATTTGGTGAACGTCTGCCTGCCAAACAGCAGCGGCAGATCGCCGAGCGGCTTGAGCGCTTGAAACAAACGCCGCTTGATCCGCCAAGCGAGCAGCTTCAAGGCTATGCGCCTTACCGTCGCCTGAAGGCTGGAGAGTTCCGGATCATCTACACAGTCGAAACAGATGTTGTATTTGTTCGTCTGATCGGCAAGCGCAATGATTACGAGATTTACAAGGCGCTGGCCCGTGCCATGCGCTGATCGATCACTTTCCTGATGAGTTTCCCTGTGCCGAACCCGCCTCTCTCCTACGACATTGCGATCGTTATCTGCAGCCGTGGGCGCGAGGCGCATCTGGCGCGCCTGCTGGATGACATCAGCCACGCCTATGCCCCGGCGCTCGCGGCTGGCGGGCTGAGCACCTGCACCTTTGTCTATGCGCAGAACTATGCGCCGTCTTACCTCGCCGGACTGGAAGAGCGCTTTGCCAAGGCAATCGCGGAGGGGCGGCTGATACTCGCTGTGCCGGAACGCGCACATCCCTGTATTGGCGATGTCTTCACCAGCGCCATCGCGGCGCTCCATGCCCGTGTCGACTATCGCCTTGCCATGTCGATGGATGATGACAGCCTGTATCGGGCGGACGCTCAGATCGACGCTAACCTGGCGCAGGCTGCGCGCGAATTTCTCGACAACGACGCGCGCGCCTTCTCGATCAAGCTGGGACAGGCGCGTGAGGTCGAATACTGGCCGTTCATCGACCGCGAGGGGCCGATCATGCCCTTCAAGGAAAAGATGCTCTGGGTCAGCCGCGACGTGATGGATGAGGCCTTGGCCTGGCCGGCTTTCGCGACGCTCGATGTCGGCGAGGATGCCGTGCTGGCAGCACTTGCCTGGCGCGGCGGGGCAACGCGTTGTTTTGGCGTGTTCGGCATCGCGAGTTTCCTGCATCTCAGTTTTGAGCCGGATGAGGCACAGGATGCGCCGCCCATCGCAGGCGGCTATGGCGAGCTTGTGGACTATGTCGAGGGGCGCGATCTGGACCCTGCGCTTGGCAAATACGGCAAGGCCTTTCGCGGTGGCGTGGTGCCTTACACCGTCATGCCCGAGATTTTCGTTGGCCCCGAGCATCCGCACCACACCATCAGCGGCATCCGGCCCGAGGCTGTTGTGCGCTATGATTCAGGCGAGGGCGTTTCCGGCAAGTCTGCTCTCACCAGTTGACAGGCCAGCCCTCAACATCACACAGCATCGGCTACAAATTCATCGCAGCGCCCGGACGTTACAAAGAGCATTCCCATGAAATTCACCCTCTCCTGGCTCAGGAACCATCTCGAGACCGACGCCCCGCTCAGCGAGATTGTCGAGACGTTGACGCGTGTTGGCCTTGAAGTCGAAGGCGTCGAGGACAAGGGCGCAGCGCTCAAGGACTATGTCATCGCCCATGTGGTCGAGGCGAAGCAGCATCCCAATGCCGACCGACTGCGCGTCTGCATGGTGGCTGCCGGCGGACCGGAACTGGTACAAGTCGTCTGTGGCGCACCAAATGCGCGCACCGGGATGAAGAGCGTGTTCTCGCCACCCGGCACGTATATCCCCGGCAAGAAGATCACACTCGGCAAGGGCGTCATTCGAGGTGTCGAATCGAACGGCATGCTCTGCTCCGCTGCCGAGCTGGAGCTGTCGGATGAATCCGACGGCATCATCGAACTGCCCGATGACGCGCCGGTTGGCGCTGTCTATGCCACCTGGGCCGAACTGAGCGACCCGATGATCGAGATCGCTGTCACGCCCAACCGGGCGGATGCATTGGGCATTCACGGCATTGCGCGCGATCTGGCCGCCGCCGGCCTTGGTCGCCTGAAGCCGGTGGATGTGGCGCCGATCAAGAGCAGCTTTGCCTGCCCGACCACGGTCAATATCGCGCTTGCGCCGGAAGACGCCCACCTCTGCCCGGCTTTCGCCTTGCGCCTCGTGCGCGGCGTGAAGAACGCCCCGTCACCAGACTGGGTGCAGGCCCGTCTGCGCGCCATTGGCCTGCGGCCCATCAACGCGCTGGTCGATGTCACCAATTTCATGACCTACGCCATGAACCGCCCGCTGCATGTTTTCGATCTGGCCAAGGTGAAGGGCAATCTCGTCGTGCGCCGGGCGGGCGAGGGCGAAAGCATCGTCGCGCTGGATGGCAAGACCTACACGCTGACCAGCGAGATGGTGGTGATTGCCGATGACAATGGCGTTGAGTCCATCGCGGGCGTCATGGGCGGCCAGACTTCGGGCTGCGACGAGGGCACCGTCGATGTGCTGGTCGAAAGCGCCTTGTGGAACCCGCTGAATATCGCCCGCACGGGCCGCGCGCTCGGCATCAACAGCGATGCGCGCTACCGTTTCGAGCGCGGCGTTGATCCGGAGTTCTGCCGCCCCGGCCTTGATCTGGCAACGAAGATGATTGTCGAGCTGTGCGGCGGGACGCCCTCCGAGATGGCCTTTGCGGGTGAAATTCCGGACACGGGACGGGTGATCGATTTCCCCTGGACGGAAGTGAAGCGGCTCACGGGCATCGAGATCCCGCAGGTCGAAAAGAAGCTGGCGCTGACTTCGCTCGGCTTCCATGTTTCCGGCACCGGTGACCGCGTGAAGGTCTCGCCACCATCCTGGCGCGCCGACATCGAGGGCAAGGCTGACCTCGTCGAGGAAATCCTGCGCATTGCCGGGCTTGACCGTGTGGTGGCGACGCCGCTGCCACGCATCGAGGCGACGGTGGCCAAGCCTGTGCTGACGCTGCTGCAGAAGCGCACGCGGCTGGCCAAGCGGGCACTGGCCTCACGCGGGCTGGTCGAGGCCGTCACCTGGTCGTTCATTCCGAAATCAGAGGCTGTGCATTTTGGCGGCGGCGCGCCTGAACTAGCGCTGGCCAACCCGATTGCGGCTGACCTGTCCGACATGCGCCCATCGCTGCTGCCGGGCCTGCTCAGGGCAGCGCAGGCCAATGCAGATCGCGGCTTTGGCGACGTGGCGCTGTTCGAGGTGGGGCAGGTGTTTTTCTCCGATGAGCCTGAGGGCCAGAAGATTGCGGCTGCCGCCATCCGTCGCGGCACGGCGCGGATGGAAGGTCAGGGCCGCCACTGGGATGGCAAGGCGCAAGGAGTCGATGTGTTCGATGCCAAGGCCGATGCCATGGCGCTTCTGTCCTCGCTGGGCATTCCCACGGGCGGGCTTCAGCTTGTGGCCGGCGGCCCGGCCTGGGCCCATCCGGGCCGCTCGGCCAAGCTGCAATTTGGCCCCAAGACCATTATCGGTGCCTTTGGCGAGGTGCACCCTGAAACGCTGAAGGCGCTGGACGTGAAGGGGCCGCTGGTGGCCTTCGAGCTCTGGCTCGATCCGCTGCCCGCGCCCAAGGCGAAGCCGACTAAAATGAAGCCGAAACTGGTGCTGCCGGACCTGCAGCCGCTGACACGCGATTTCGCCTTTGTGGTGGATGCAGGCGTGGCCGCTGGCGAAATGGTGAAAGCCGCCGCCAACAGCGACCGCGCCCTGATTTCGGACGTGTCGATCTTCGACATCTATGAAGGCGCAGGCGTCGGCGCAGGCCAGAAATCTGTCGCGCTGGCGGTGACGCTTCAGCCGACCGAGAAGACGCTGACCGAAGCCGAGATCGACGCTGTGACGGTCAAGATTACGGCGGAAATGGCGAAGAAATTCGGCGCCAGCCTGCGGGGATAGTGCCCAGAGTTCTGGCCCTTTTTCCCGCCGCATCATTGCGAGCAAAGCGAAGCAATCCAGATTTTCCACCATCGGAAGAACATTGCCGCCTGTCTGGATTGCCGCGTCGGCTGCACCGCCTCGCAATGACGGTGAGGGCGTCCGGGGAAACCTAAAATCCCGCACGGCTGCGCATGGCGGCGACCAGCGTGCCGTCGTCAAGATAGTCCAGTTCGCCGCCCACTGGCACGCCATGGGCGAGCCGCGTCACCTTCACAGGCAGATGTGCGAGAATATCGGTGATATAATGCGCCGTAGTCTGGCCATCGACCGTGGCGTTCAGCGCCAGTACGATCTCCTTCACCGCCGGATCGCTGGCGCGGGCCGCCAGCCGGTCAAGGCTGAGATGCTCGGGCCGCACACCATCGAGCGGCGAGAGGATGCCGCCCAGCACATGATAGCGCGCATTCAGCGCAGCAGAACGCTCCAGCGCCCAGAGATCAGCCACCTCGGCCACCACGATCAGGATGCTGTCATCGCGGCGGCTATCACGGCAAATCGTGCAGGGCTGCGAGGTGTCGACATTGCCACAACTGTCGCAAACCACGATACGCGCATGCGCCACCGCCATCGCTTCCGACAAAGGCCCCAGCAGCTGCTCGCGCTTCTTCACCAGATGCAGCGCCGCGCGCCGCGCCGAACGTGGCCCAAGGCCGGGCAGCTTTGCCAGCAGCTGGATCAGCCGTTCAATCTCGGGCCCGGCAGCGGAACGGCTCATGGATGGCGGCTCAGAACAGCTTCATGCCGGGAGGCAGGGGGATGCCCTTCGTCACTTCCGCCATGCGCTCCTGCATGACGCGTTCGCCGCGGCTGCGGCCATCATTGCAGGCGGCGATGATGAGGTCTTCGAGGATTTCGCGCTCGTCCGCCAGCATCAGCGAAGGGTCGATGGCGATGGTCTTGAGTGCGCCCTTGGCGCTCATCACGACCTTGACCATGCCGCCGGCTGCCGAACCCTCGACCTCGATGGTCTCAAGTTCTGCCTGTGCAGTCTGCAACTTGGCCTGCATGGCCTGTGCCTGCTTCATCATGCCCATCATGTCGCGCATCGCGTGGCTCCTCTCGGCCTCTCGGTTCTTGTGGTCTCAGAATTCGATATCGGGGTCGAAGGGCTCGCGGTCATCTTCCAGCGGCGCGCCATCGGCATCGGTGAATACTTCCGGCGCCGTGCTGGCAGCAAGCTCGCTGGTTGCCGCATTGGGATCGCGCACATCGATGATGCGAGCTCCGGGAAAACGCTCCAGCACGGCACGCACGGCCGGGTGGCTGGCAGCGTCATCCTCGCGCCGACGGGTCTTTTCCTCGGTCTGCTCGCGCAGCGTCGCCTCGCCTTGCTCGTTGACGATGACGGCGAGCCAGGTCTGGCCCGTCCATTCCTTCAGCTTGCGCGACAGGTCATTGGCGATCTGGCGCGGGCCATTGGGGGCAAGCGCAAACTCGATGCGGCCCGGCTCCAGCCGCACCAGCCTTATGTCGCGCTCCAGCGCCACTTTCAGCTGCACATCGCGGTGAATCGAGGCGAGCGCGACGAGGTCAGCCAGGGTGTGGACCTGTGGGGCGGGCGCCGGCTGTGCGCGGGCGGCACTGGCTTGGGTTTCAGCCCAGGGCGGCGCATCGGCGCTGGCGGGCACGCTGTGCAGCGCCGGGCGGCTGGCCAATGCAGTGTTACTGCCGGATGCCGATGGATAGGACGCGCGCGGCGACTGCATGCTGGCCTGTGGCGCTGATGAAGGAGCGGCTGATGCCGAGCCCTGTCCGGATGTCATACCCTGCCCAGACCCTTCGCGCACGATGCGCATGGCCTCGTCCGGCGTTGGCAGGTCGGCGGCATGGGCGAGGCGCACCAGCACCATCTCGGCCGCCATCACCGGCCTGTCCGACAGCTTCACCTCATGGATGCCCTTGAGCAGCATCTGCCAGGCGCGCGCCAGCACGCGGATGGACAGCGTTTCCGCAAACTCGGCCCCGCGCGTGCGCTCGACCTGCGTCAATGCCGGGTCCTTGGCAGCCTCAGGCACCAGCTTGAGGCGGGTCACCAGATGCGAGAACTCGGCCAGATCATTCAGCACGGTGACGGGGTCCGCACCGCCGTCATACTGGCTGCGCAATTCCCCCAGCGCGCGCGCCAGATCGCCGCGCATCACAGCCTCGAACAGATCGACCACGCGGGCACGGTCAGCCAGCCCCAGCATGTCGCGGACGCTCTCCAGCGTGATCTGCCCATCGGCATGCGCAATCGCCTGATCGAGGATCGAAAGCGAATCGCGCACAGAGCCTTCTGCCGCGCGCGCGATGGCTGCGAGCGCCTCATCATCGGCGCTGACACGCTCCGACTGGCAGATGCCTTTCAGATGGTTGACCAGCAGGCCTGCATCGACGCGGCGCAGATCAAAGCGCTGGCAGCGCGACAGCACGGTGACGGGCACCTTGCGGATTTCGGTGGTGGCGAAAATGAACTTGGCGTGCGGCGGCGGCTCTTCCAGCGTCTTCAGGAAGGCGTTGAAGGCCCCACCCGAGAGCATGTGCACCTCGTCGATGATGTAGACCTTGTAACGGGCCGAGACGGGCGCATAGCGCACGGCGTCATTGATCTGGCGCACATTGTCGACGCCATTGTTGGACGCCGCATCGATCTCCATGATGTCGATATGACGCCCTTCGATGATCGAATCGCAGTGGATGCCGCGCTCTTTCAGGTCGGTGGTCGGTCCGCCCGAGCCATCGGCCCTCTGGAAGTTCAGCCCACGCGCCAGAATGCGCGCTGTCGTCGTCTTGCCGACGCCACGCACGCCGGTCAGCATCCAGGCCTGCGGAATGCGCCCGGCCGCAAACGCGTTGGTCAGCGTGCGCACCATGGCGTCCTGGCCGATCAGATCACCGAAATGGGCAGGGCGGTATTTGCGCGCCAGCACGCGATAGGCGGCATCGGCTTTGGCGCTGGCGGGAGGAGACGCAGGCTCCATCCCCGGAAACACGGGCCCGTCATCGGGCAGCAAACCAGCGCTCTCGTCTGTCATCTGGTGCTCGCGCCCGGAAGGTTCCGGAAATGGGCCCGCCGCAAAGAAAAGGCGAGGGAGAAGTAGGAGGCTGGACGAAGACCCGCTCGGTCTCGTTAGGGCTGCTTCCTTCCGGATCTGACCCGGTTGGCGAGTGAAACGTCCCCCGCCAACCTCCCGTCTGCGTATATCGTTGATGAGGCTCCCAAGTGCAAGAGACTGTTGGCATGTGGAGAGGATATGGCTGGGCCAGCGGCAGCTGCGCTTGCGGCATCCTTGCCGGACCGGCGCATGAACCCTGCCTGATAAGCCTGTTGCGGCGAAAAACTTGTGCCTGAACGGCCATCGGTCTATGGCGATGGCCACAAAAGGGCCGTGAATGCGGCGCTGTCACAATCCCTGCGGCCTGCAAGGTGATGCAGCGCCGCCAAGGACGGATAGAGCCGTGAGAAGGCATCCATGAGCCGCGAGGCACAAGCCGAGGCGCGCCAGAAAAAGCTGGCTGCGTCCCTGCGCGAGAATCTGAAGCGTCGCAAGGCGCAGGCACGGGGCCGCCAGGCGACCGATGCGGAACAAAATGTGGATGCTGCGCCCGCAGCCGCCGCGCCCCCGATGCCAGAGCCCGACCGGCCCTGATTTTCCGCGTTTGGCAGTGAGGCCATCCGCAAACCAGACCGAGACTTCCCAATGGATCGTATTCGCATCACGGGTGGCCAGCCGCTCAATGGCATCATTCCGATTTCTGGCGCCAAGAACGCGGCGCTGCCGCTGATGATAGCCAGTCTTTTGACCGATGACACGCTGACGCTGGACAATGTGCCGCGCCTGTCTGATGTGACGGCTCTGGCACGCATCCTGTCGAACCATGGCGTTGACCGGTCGATCCCAGGCAAGCGCATCGGCCAATCCGCCGAAATGGGCCAGACGCTCAGCCTGACCGCCCGAAAGATCGTCGACACCTGCGCGCCCTATGAGCTGGTCTCCACCATGCGCGCCAGTTTCTGGGTCATCGCGCCCCTGCTCGCCCGCATGGGCGAGGCGAAAGTCTCTCTGCCCGGCGGCTGTGCCATCGGCACACGGCCCGTCGATTTCCTGCTGACCGCCATGGAGCAGCTTGGTGCCACAATCGAGATTGATGCCGGCTATGCCGTGGCCCGTGCTCCGCAAGGCCTGAAAGGTGGCGAGATCAACTTTCCGAAGGTGACCGTGGGCGGCACCCATTGCGCGCTGATGGCGGCGACGCTGGCTGACGGCGTGACCACGATCCTGAACGCTGCCCGTGAGCCGGAAGTGACCGATCTTGCCGCATGCCTTGTCAAGATGGGCGCGAAGATCGAGGGCGCCGGCACCTCCACGATCACCGTCACAGGCGTGGCCCGCCTCAATGGCGCGCGCCATGCCGTGCTGCCGGACCGGATCGAGACCGGCACCTACGCCATGGCAGTGGCGATGACCGGCGGCGATGTGCTGCTGGAAGGCGCGCAGGCACATGATCTGCAGGCAGCGCTTGATGTGCTGGGGCAGGCAGGGGCTTCGGTCACCACCACCAATGAAGGCATCCGGATCACGCGCAATGGTGCGGACCTCCAGCCGGTCGATGTGACGACCGATCCGTTCCCCGGTTTCCCGACCGATCTTCAGGCACAGTTCATGGCGTTGATGACGCGCGCTGGTGGCACCTCGCGCATTCGCGAGACCATTTTCGAGAACCGCTTCATGCATGTGCAGGAGCTGGCGCGGCTTGGCGCCAAGATCCGTCTTGATGGCGATGTGGCCTATGTCGATGGCGTGAGCCAGCTCAAGGGTGCGCCGGTGATGGCGACAGACCTGCGGGCCTCTGTCTCGCTGGTCATCGCCGGGCTTGTGGCGCAGGGCGAGACGGTCATCAACCGGGTCTATCATCTCGACCGAGGCTTCGAGGCCCTCGAGAACAAGCTCTCGCGCTGCGGCGCATTGGTCGAGAGGCAGTCAGTCTGATTGCTCGTGACGCCAGCAGCGCTTGCTGTAGCCGCCTCTGCATGACAGAACGCAACCCATGACAGCACCTGTGGCCGAACCCCTGAAGCTGATTGCGCTCGATGCCGATGATCTCAACATCATCTCGGCGCATTTGCAGGACGCGGTGCTGCGCGCCAGCGACATCGCCTTTCGCCCCAACGAGAAGCGATTCGTGCTGGCTGTGCGCCGCTATGACTGGGAAGGCGCGCAAGCCGGCCATAAGCGCCGCAGGCTGTCGGCCCTGCATTTCGAGCGCGTGACGGCCGTGCAGAGCTCCAGGCTTGATCCGCGCGCGACTGACGCGATCCACAACCTTCTGGCCGTCACCTTTGCAGCCACTGAAAGCCCGGCTGGCGAAGTGACGCTTCATTTCTCCGAAGGGGCGGCGATCCGCCTGTCGGTGGAGTGCATCGAAGCGCAGATGAAGGATCTGGGGCCCATGTGGGAAACCCGGAATGAGCCGGATCACAGCGCGGCTGAATCGACAGACGGGCAGGGCTGAAGCGCCATGCCAATTCGGCTTGATTCCTGCGAGGCCGGTTTTGACGTGGCCTTCGGACAGCTTCTGTCAATGAAGCGAGAGGTCTCTGAAGATGTGGACCGCGTCGCCCATGGCATCATCAGTGATGTGCAGGCGCGCGGTGACGCGGCGCTGATTGAGCTGACAGCGAGGTTCGACCAGCTGGAGCTGACGCCGGATAACCTGCGCGTCAGCGAAGCCGAGATCGATGCCGCCGTCGCCACTTGCAAGCCGGAAGAACTTGAGGCGCTGAACGTCGCCCACCGGCGCATCCTGGCCTTTCACTTGCGCCAGAAGCCGGAAGATGCCCGCTTCACCGATGCTGATGGCGTCGAGATGGGCTGGCGCTGGACGGCTGTGGAAGCCGCAGGCCTCTATGTGCCGGGTGGCACGGCAAGTTACCCGTCTTCCGTGCTGATGAATGCCGTTCCTGCCAAGGTGGCAGGCGTGCCGCGTCTGGTCATGGTCGCGCCCACGCCGCGCGGCCAGTCAAATCCTTTGGTGCTGGCGGCGGCAAGGCTGGCGGGCGTCGACGAAGTCTACCGCATCGGCGGGGCGCAAGCCGTGGCAGCGCTGGCCTATGGCACGGCGAGCATTCAGCCGGTCGCCAAGATCGTGGGCCCCGGCAATGCCTATGTCGCCGCTGCCAAGCGTCGCGTGTTCGGGCAGGTGGGCATCGACATGATTGCTGGCCCCTCCGAGGTGCTGGTGATGGCTGATGCGAGCGCCAATCCGGAATGGGTCGCGGCCGATCTGCTGGCACAGGCCGAGCATGATGTGTCCGCACAGTCGATCCTTGTGACCGACGATGCCGCGCTGGCGGATGCCGTTTCCAAGGCAGTGCTGGCCCAGCTCAAACTGCTGCCGCGCCGCGAGATTGCAGGCAAGAGCTGGGAAGATTTTGGCACGATTATCCTCGTGCCGGACCTTGCATCCGCCGTGCCCCTGATCGACCGGCTGGCGCCGGAGCACCTCGAAATCCAGACACGCGACGCTGACGCACTGGCCGCCCGCATCCGCAATGCAGGCTCGATCTTCCTTGGCCATCACACGCCGGAAGCGATTGGTGACTATGTCGGCGGGCCCAACCATGTGCTGCCGACGGCGCGCTCGGCCCGGTTTTCGTCAGGACTTGGCGTGCTCGATTTCATGAAACGCACCACGCTGCTGAAGTGCTCGCCAGAGGCTTTGCGCACGCTTGCGCCTTCGGCCGTGACGCTTGGCACATCAGAGGGCTTGCAAGCCCATGCCCGCTCGGTGACGATCAGACTGAACATGTAAGCCCATCCGGGCGCAGTGACTGTCGAGAGGCCTGATGTCAGACCGGAATTGCCTGATTGCCGTTTCGCTGGATGAGGCCTCGCTGGGGCGCGGCTCCGCCGATCAGGAGCATGAGCGCGCCATCGCGATCTATGACCTGATCGAGCGCAATGTCTTTGCCCTTCCCGAGCGCGATGGCGGGCCCTATGCCGTGCATCTGGCGCTGGTCGAACGCAGGCTCGCCTTTGATATCCGCCAGCAGGATGGCACGGTCATCATCACGCATTTCCTGTCGCTGACGCCGTTTGGCCGCATCATCAAGGATTATGCGCTGGTCTGCGAGAGCTATTACAGCGCCATCCGCACGGCCTCGCCCAGCCAGATCGAGGCCATCGACATGGGCCGTCGTGGCCTGCATGACGAGGCGGCGAGCATCCTCGTCGAGCGTCTGGCCGGAAAGGTCGCGATCGACCATGACACGGCACGGCGGCTCTTCACGCTGATCTATGCCCTGCAGTGGAAGGGCTGATCTGCTTGGCGGACGAGGCGCCCATGCCCAGGAAGGTTCAGAGCGTGCTGTTCATGTGCGCCCAGAACGCCGTGCGCTCGCCGATGGCGGAGGCGATGGCCAAGCACTTCTTCGGCAAGTCGATCTATGTCCAGTCCGCCGGTGTCCGCAAAGGCGAGCCGGATGGCTTCATCGTGGCCGCACTTGATGAAATAGGCATCGATATCGCCAAGCACAAGCCGAAATCGGTGGCGGAGCTCGAGGAGTGGGAGGGTCTGAATTTCGACCTCATCATCTCGCTCTCGCCCGAAGCGCACCACAAGGCGCTCGATCTCACCCGCACTGTTGCGGCCGATGTCGAATACTGGCCGACGCAGGACCCGACGCTGGTGCAGGGCACGCGCGAGGAGATGCTGGAAGCCTATCGCGGCGTGCG
>JANMMX010000112.1:0-4944 GCA_031373605.1 Allobosea sp.
GCGGAAGCCTCTGTTGCGAACATCGGGGCGGCGGCCAGGGCGGCAGTGGCGATGGCGGCGAGAGCGAACTTGCGGGTCATGGTGTTGGTCCTTTGGGTTTGTCCGGCGAACCGTTCCGCCGATGAATTGACCCTAGGCCCGCCCCACACCCTCCGCTGTTCCGCAGGGAACAAGGGGAAAAGAAAATGTTCTGCCAAGCGATTGTTTGATTCCGGGGCTGTGGCCAATGCTTTGCAGCCCGCCGCCACCGGGCCAAACAAAACCCCGGGGAGCAGCCCCGGGGTTGGTTTTCTGGCAGGGTGTGCAAGCTGCAAAAAAGCGCTACGCCTCATGCGGCCTTGGTCGTGCAATTGACCAGCACCGGCGGCTCTTTCAGTTGCGGCCTGCGGCCCTTGATGAGACCGGCATTCTCCATCGGTGACATCAACGTGAAGGATGCTGCCCGGGCATAGCCTTTGGACTCGCACCAAGCATTGGCAAAGATCTGGCCACAATCGCGGTTCTCGGCGAAGCAGGCTGCCGTGCTGTATTCTTCCGATGATGGCAGCAGGAACTCGCCCTGCTCGATTCTGGCGCCCGGTTCAGCCGACAGCATCACCGAGAACGAAACAGCGCTGGCGGCAACGAGCGCGATGGCGGCGAGGGCAAGCTTGCGGTTCATGATGGCCTCCAGGTGCTTTTCGGCGAACCATTGCGCCGATGAACTGACCTTGGAGCAGCGCCACGGTTTCCTCAGTTCCCTGGGGAACAGGGACAAAAACAATTCTTGCGCCGTCGGCAGGCTGGGGTTTGTGCAGCATTCAAGGGCACAAGCCGGACAAACCAAAACCCCCGGGCTTGTGCCCGGGGGTTCAGCGGTTCGCGGATGATGGCATGGTCAGCTCAGCGGCAGACTGTCCTGGACCCAACAGTGATGACGCGGCCCGTGAAGCGATCGACGCGGCGGATCGGCTTGTCGAAACACACTTCCTCGTCAGCATGGTAGCGCGGGCTGTCATAGGAAACGTGGCGATAACCGTGGTGCTCACCGACGAAGCGCTGCTGGACGTAGGTCCGGGGCTGCCGGGCGTTGACGATGGCGGCTCCCAGCAGGGCGCCACCGAGGCCGGCGGCGAAGCCGATGGCGGCATTGGTGCGGCGGCCGTCGCGGGCGGAGGCCTCTGTTGCGAACATCGGGGCGGCGGCCAGGGCAGCAGTGGCGATGGCGGCGAGAGCGAACTTGCGGGTCATGGTGTTGGTCATGGTCCTGGTCTTCGTCATGGTCCTGGTCCTTTGGGTTTGTCCGGCGAACCGTTCCGCCGATGAATTGACCCTAGAGGCGACCCGAAAGGCCCGCTGTTCCGCAGGGAACAGGCGGCAAGAAAATGTGCTGACAAGCGATTTTTCCGGCTCAGGCCACGACGACCTGTCCGGTGACAGCTTGAGCCTGCGCCAGATAAAGCATCGCGGCTGCGAGCCGTGCCGCTTGATCGCCCGGCAATGGCTGCCTGAGTTGTTCGGCGGCGGTCATGTCTGGCCCGAGCGCTACCGCGTTGGCCCGGATGTCGGGTGCCAGTGCGCGCGCCATGGTGCGGACCGCATCCCCCATCGCCGCTTGCGAGAGGCTGAAGGAGTAGTTGGCTTCGGCAGGCTGCCAGCGGCGCTGATCGAGGCGCAGCAGGATGCAGCCCTTGCGCCCGGCCGGCAACTGGGCTGCGAAAGCACCCGCAAGCACCGAAGGGGCGCGGATGTTGACCGAGAATTGCCGGTTCCATGTCGGCACATCGAGGGCGAGCAGGCTGTCTGGAAGGCTGCTGATTGCAGCGTTGACCAGCAAGGTGAGTGGCCCTTTCGCTGCCGTAGCGTCCGGAACAAGGCGTGCGGCTGCCAGCGGGTCGGCAAGGTCTGCCTGCAAAAGTGCAGCATCGCCGCCTGAAGCGCGCAATTCCGCAGCCAGCGCCTCAAGGGCCACCATGTTGCTGTGGCCATGCAGTGCGAGCGCATATCCTGCCTGCGCCAGGCCACGCGCCACGGCCTGACCGACAAGGCTGCTTGCGCCCGTGATGAGCGCAGTCCTAGCCATGGTTGCTTTCGTCCCGGTTCTTGGCTGCAGCTTGCCGGTTGAGCCGGTTTTCCCAGTGCTTGGCCACGCGCAGGTAACGATAGAAGGCGTAGTTCATGGCGGTGAGAAAGCCATAGACCCCACGCAGGGCATGGCGACGCCCGATCCAGGCCTTGATGAAATTGGCCGGGAACTCCACCGCCAGCCGCCAGGCCGAGATGCTTTCGCCACGTGCATCGAGATCAGCGGCCTGCGCATCGGCATAGGCGTTCAGCTTCATCAGTTGATCGCCCAGCGAGCGCACCGAGAAATGGTGGATCGTGCCCTTGAGGCGCTTGACGGCTGTTCCGGGTGCAAGCTCGACCCGGTCATGCACAGGCGATGCGGAATAGCGTCCGGCATCACGGCGATACAGCCGGACGGGCGCCAGCGCGTAGGCAAAGCGATGCGGTTTCGCCTCACCGGGAAAAATTTCGGCAATGCGGATTTCATAGGCGCCGGCCTGTGGGCCCGATCCGGCCATGAGCGCGGCGATCTCTGCTGCCAGATCAGGTGGCACCACCTCGTCGGCATCGAGGTTGAGGCGCCAGTCATGACGGCACTGGTCCTCGGCAAAGCGCTTCTGCTGGCCATAGCCCGGCCAGGCATTGTGCAACACGCGTGCACCTGCGGCTTCTGCCAGCGAGACTGTCGCGTCATCCGAGCCTGAATCCACCACCACGATGTCGTCGCTGAGCGATGCGACGGCGGCAATGGTTGCGCCGATCCTGTCGGCTTCGTTGCGCGTGATAATGAAGATGGACAGCGGCACGGACACGTCGGGCGATCAGTTCCATTGCGGGAGGCTCTTCGAGCAGGCGTCTGCTTTGCCATGGCACGCGCATGTCAGCAAGCCGGTGTGCCGGGCCGAGCGGACCATACAACCGGAGGCTGCTGTTCAGCCGGGCTCCGGCTCCGGTCTGCTGCGGCCAGACTGCGTTGCGGCGCAGTGCATCGCAGCCGGGCAAGCCGAACCGGTTGGCAGGCCAGACACCCGCCCTCCACCCCTTGCATTCTGCTGCAACATGCGACGCAACGTCTCATAACTGGCAATTTTAAGGAAATATTTAGCCTAAATGAGGCATCTCGCCTTAATCGAACCGATCAGATCCCCGGTTTTGACATTTTTTGCCGCATTTCAGCCATGCCCGCCATGGCAGGTGTGCCGGGGATGCCACAGACACGAGACGGGTCCGGCAGCTACAAGGTTGGGGCTGTCGGGAACAGGCCGGTTCGGGACATGCGCGTTCAGATCTTGCCTGTCGAATAAACCCATGGTTGTGGGAACCAGCAACAAGGAGTTTTGGAATGAAGAAGTATCTTGTTTCCGGCGCAGTCGTTTTTGGCCTTCTGGCCGCGACCGCTGCCTCTGCCGCCGATTTGCCGCGCCGCACCGGCCAGCCATCGGCTCCCGTTTTTGTGCCGCCCGCCTTCACCTGGACCGGGTTCTATGCCGGTGCGAACGCCGGCTACAGCTTTGGCGATGCCAAGGCTGACACGATCGGCACGCCTGCCTTCCAGGCACTTGGCGCTGCGATCGTTCCGCCGACGCTGAACACCAAGAAGGATGGCTTCACCGGCGGTGTGCAGATCGGTTACAACTACCAGATCGGCTCGATCGTTCTGGGTGCCGAGGCTGACATCAATTATCTCGACGCGAAGAAGACCGCTGCCTTCTCCGGCGCCGGCATTCCGGGTCTTGCACCGGCCGGCCTGACCACTTCTGCCAGCAATGAGGTCAACTATCTCGGCACATTGCGTGCCCGTCTCGGCTTCGTGCCGACCGAGCGTTTGTTGATCTTCGCCACCGGTGGTCTGGCCATGGGTGATGTCGAGTCGAGCGGTTCGGTCGTCGTCAACGGTGCGCCGGGCGTCAACTGGGCGGGCTCCAAGTCCGACTTCCGCGTCGGCTATACGGTGGGTGCGGGTGCTGAATATGCGCTCACCAACAACCTGACCTTCAAGGTCGAGGGGTTGTATTATGATCTTGGCAAGCAGACCGTGAATGCGGTTGGCAATTCGGCTGTGCGCAGTGTCGCTGCCCTGAATGGCATCGATTATGCGGCAAGCGCCAAGACCACCGGCACGCTGGTTCGTGCGGGTGTGAACTACAAGTTCTAGTCGTCACGGTCGAGAGAGTTCGAGGCAACAGGCCCGGTCGCACGCAAGTGCTGCCGGGCCTTCTTCTTTGTGTCTCTGCCTGGCGCCGTCAGCCCTTGAAACGTGTGTCTTCGAAGGCAGGAACGCGGGCTGAGAAGTCGTCCAGCCAGGCCACAAGTTTCGGATGGTCGGCCCGCCAGGTGCCGGCAAAGCGCAGGTCGAGATAGCCCAGCGCAGAGGCCACTGCGATCTCGCCAATGCCGGGCGTGCCTGACCAGACCGGCGGTGCCGCTTCCAGCGCTGCCAGCCCACGTGCAACCTTGCCCTGCTGGTGATCTGTCCACGAGGCCAGCCGCTTGTCTTCCGGGCGCATGCGCACCTCATAGACCTGCACCAGCGCTGCATCGCAGATGCCGTCGGCCAGCGCCTGAAGGCGCAGCTGCGCGAACCGGGTCGCGCCTGCCGGGATGATCCTGCCGCCGCCTGCGAGATGGTCGAGATATTCGACAATGACGCGGGAATCGAACAGCGTCGTGCCGTCAGCCAGCACCAGTGTCGGAATCTTGCCCAGCGGGTTCTGCTGGCGCAGCGCCTCGTTTGGGTCGCTCGTGTCGGCCACCACGATGTCGATCTGGTCCATCAGGCCGAGAAGAGCGGCTGAAATCTTGACCTTGCGGCCAAAGGGTGAGGCGGGCGATGAGCGCAGGACGAGTTTGGACATTTGCTGTAGCTTCCGGTTTCGAGGGGCGGGTGGCGTGTCAGCC
>JANMMX010000122.1:0-6639 GCA_031373605.1 Allobosea sp.
AAACCGCGCGTCGGTGAAGGCCGAGAACGAGATCGACCATGATGAGCTGCGTCGCAAGCTCTATGCGGCAGCCATGAACCGCCAGTCGCAAAGCGGCGCGGCCTGACAGGAGAAATGACAGGTCATGACAGCTGAAAACGACATTCTGGAGCTGGAAGCCTCCGAGCCTGTGGTGACGCCAGCGCGTGCCAACTCGCCTTCGGCGATGCGCGCAGGCCTGTCCGGGCGCCTGAGCACGGCACAGCCAAAGACATCCGATGGCTTCTTTTCGAAGCTCTGGCGCAAGAGCAAGGCGCCGTTGCAGGCGAACCATGAGCCTTGCTGTGTCGTGGGTGTGCTGATGGTGCTCGACCGTGGTCTGGCGCTGGATGGCCTGGTCACCGGCATCAGCCCGCGCGGCGTGATGTTCCGTCAGGCCTCGCATTTCATCTTTGACCGGACAGGTGCCGAGATTTCAATCCGCTTTGGCACGCATGACCGACGTGGCCGGATCGAGCATGTCGCGGCTTCCGGCTATGACATTCGGTTGAATGATCCGCTCTCGGAGCGCGATATTGATGAAATCCTGAACGGTTTCGGGCTGTCCGGCTGAGTTTTGACGCCTGCACAGTGACCTGATGTTAAGTCCTGCATGTCAGTCTGGCTTGCTGCGTTGAGATTTTCTCTCTCAGCGTCGGCAAGGGGCCTGAAAAAGCGTGTTGCGTAGCGAAAGCCAGCAAAGCCGTGCGATGGCGGCCAAGACCTTGCGCCAGCACGGCCAGCTCTTTCTGGCCACGCTGGTGGCATTGCTGCTGATTGCGATCACGGTTGGTGGCTCTGTGCTGGCCTGGCGGGCTGACGAGCGCGAAACCGCTGCGGCCAGACTGGTTTCCGAGCGGCTTGTCAATGAAGCCGTTGCCCAGAGGCGTGCTGCTTTTCTTGGTATCCTGCGCGCCCATATCGATGGTGCGACGATCACTGCCTCCAAGGCGCTGAGCGAGCCTGTCTTGCCGCAGGCGGCGGCCGCTGCACGGTCAGTCGGTCTCGCGCTTTTCGTTGTGACAGATGCAAGCGAGATCATCGCGATTGATGGTGGCATGCGGCTGGCAGACCAGGGCCAGTCCGACTTCGTTCGCAGCATTGCCCAATCCCGTCTGGCAAGCCTCCAGCAGGGTGCCATGTCGAGTGCACAATGGCTCTCGGTGCGCGAAGGTCAGGCTGCTTATGTTTTCGCAGAAATGCTGCCCGGGCGGCGCGCGGGAGCCTCTGGCGGTCAGGCCACCCATGCCATCGGTGTCTGGCTGATGCAGGCTGACCAGATTGCTGCAATTCTGGCGGATAACCAGCTGTCCGGCGTCGCCATCGGACATACCCTTTCAAACCCCGACTTGCGCGCCTCCCTGGTCTTGCGCGACGAACTGAACCAGACGCCGCTGCATCTGTCCTGGGCCAAACCGATGGCTGCGATGGAACAATGGCTGCTGCTGCTGCCGGCCTTGCTGCTGGCGATGGTCGGCGTGTTCCTGATGATTGTGTTGAGCCTCCGCTTTTCGCGACGCTCGACCCGCTTGGTCGATGAGATCGAGACAGCAGCCTATGACCGCGCCACGCGTGACCCGCTGACGGGGCTTCACAACCGCTCCGGCTTCAAGATGCGGCTTGACCAGGCGCTGGAGAAACGCGGCGCTCAGGAGTTGACGGGCGTCGTCTACATCGATCTGGATCGCTTCAAGGAGGTGAATGACGGCTTTGGCCACGAGATGGGCGACAAGTTGCTCATAGCTGTGACCAAGCGCCTCGAAGAACTCTGCGGGCGCGATGTGGCCATTGCGCGACTGGGCGGCGACGAGTTCGCCATCGTTGTCAACAATCGTGCCGATACGGCTGCGATTGTGTTATTGGGACAGGAAGCCAGCCGCGTTCTTGGCGAGCCCTTCCTGCTGGGCAGCACCGAAGTGGTGATTGGCGGCTCCGTCGGCATCGCGGTTGCGCCCGAAGATGGCACGGATTCAACCGAGCTTGTGCGCCGCGCCGACATTTCGATGTACCGCGCCAAGACTGCGGGGCGCGGCCAGGCCTTCAAATTCGATGCGAGCATGGAAGACGAGATCCGCCGACGCAAGCTGCTGGAAGGCGAACTGCGTCATGCCATCGCCCGCAACCAGCTTGCCGTCTGGTATCAGCCGGTGCTGGCCTCTGATGGCGAGACGCTGATCGGCGTCGAGGCGCTGCTGCGCTGGTTCCATCCGACCGAAGGCATGATCTCACCGGCAGTGTTCATTCCGCTGGCGGAAGAAACCGGGCAGATTGTCGAGATTGGCGAATGGGCCATGCGGCGCGCCATGCAGGATGCGCTGCGCTGGCCTGAGCTGTCGCTGGCCGTCAACGTCTCGCCAGTCCAGTTCCGCCGCAAGGATCTGGTCGACAACACAGTCGCCATGGCAGCTGAAGTCGGCATCGATGTGAAGCGCATCGAGATCGAGATCACCGAAGGCGTGCTGATGGAAGATGCTGACGCCGCAATCGAGGTGATTTCCGGGTTCCGCAGCGCCGGCATGCATGTCGCGCTGGACGATTTCGGCACGGGCTATGCGTCATTGAGCTATCTGCGCCGCTTCCCGTTCGACAAGCTCAAGGTCGACCAGGCCTTTGTGCGCAACCTTGGCGTGGCGGCCGGTTCAGCCGCGATCATCCATAGCGTGATTGCGCTTGGCCGGTCGCTGGGCATGACCGTTCATGCCGAAGGCGTGGAGACGCTGGAACACCACATCTTCCTGCGTGCCGCAGGTTGCCATCATTTCCAGGGCTATTACTTCTCCAAGCCACTCAAGCTCGAGGACATGGACGCCTTCGCCGCCAAGCACCCGGCTTCGAGCCTGCGCTACTCGATGCGTGGCTGATGCATCGGGGCTGAACGTTCAGGCTTGTCCACGGGCGCGCTTCAAGCGCCGTCTTTGCAAGCGCAACCAGATGCGCAGACGATCCATCAGCAGGGGCAGCTGCTCTCGCGATGTGCCGCAGGTCACCAGTGTGTGGCCCATCAGGCGGATATCGCTCCAGATATGGATGTCAGGATTGACCGCGCTGCCTGTGCCACTGTCGAAGAACCGGAAGCCCGGTGCATCGACAACATGCGGCAGCATGTCCATTGCAAGTATCCGGCCCGGCGAGTGTCTCGCATGCTGTTCGTCATAGGCGGTCTTGAGATAATGGACTGTCCCTGCTGCCTCGATCAGGAGACCCATGGCGACAGGTTCGCCTGAGCGCAGAAGGGCGTCGATGACCACCATGTCACTGGCCGCGAAAGCGTTCACGAAGGCGCGGTGATAGTCGCAGGCAGCGCCGCTCCTCAGCAGCGATGTGCCGGCCGCGCCCTTCCAGCCGGCATCCTCCATCACCAGAAAGCGCTCGAATGCGGCCTCAGCATCGCGACCGCGTGCCCGCTGGAAGGAGAGTTCACCCAGCTTCGCAAAAGCGCGGCGCTGGGTCATGCGCTTCTTGCGGTTGCTGCCAAGGCAGCGCGCAAGTGCGACCTCGCCCGTTTCACCACGGGCTTGCATCACCGGGCGGATCCAAAGCTCATGCGTGCTTATCCGGCATTGCCGCTGACTGGCCGCACGTTCGAATGCAACGAAGGTTGCGCCCTCGGCTGGCAGGAGCGGCAGGCGCAAAAGCTTTGGCAGATCAGGCGCATCGGCGATGGAAGTCAGCATCGCGGCCAGCACCTCGTCCTTCCGTGCTGCGTCCAGAACCGGCGCTGACGAGATGTCATAGACTGGCACCAAAGGTGCCTCGAGCACGGCCTGGCCCGCGCTCCAGAGATCGCGCGTGATGTGCAGCACCCACACGCCGACAAGGAGATTGGTGTCATGTGCAGCCAGCACAACAACCGCATCAGCCTTGCGCAATGTTGCAGAGGCAGCCGCAACGCTGGCGGGGGACATGTGCGGGTTGCCGTCAGCCGCGCGCTGGCTCAAGCCTGCGAACGCATCGGTCCAGCCGACATAGTCGGTCGCTGGGACCCGCGTGATGTGAAGATCGTGCGCCATGCGACGCGATAGCTAGCACGGCTCGTTTAAGGAAAAGTGCGCGCCTCGATGGTGTTTTGGCAGCCTGTGGCCGGAGGGCAGCCCCGGCGCGGCAGCGCGCCGCCATGGTTCACGATCGGCGCGGCAGTTCGCCGCGCAGCGCCAGCACAAAGGCAATGACCTGCGCCACCGCCTGATAGAGCGGCTCGGGGATATGGTCGTCCAGCTCGACGGCGCTCAGTGCTTCCGCGAGCACGGCATTCTCCTCGATGGCGATGCCATGCTCGCGCGCGGTTTCCATGATCCTGGCCGCAACTTCGCCACGCCCCTTGGCGGTGACGCGTGGTGCGCCAGTGCCGTCATATTCCAGCGCAACTGCAACCGGCGAGCGTCCAGCGGCGATCATGAGCGGCGATCCAGAAACTGCCCAGCAGCAGCTTTTGGCTGAACCGGGGCGCCTGTGAAGATTTCAAGCTCGGCCCGCTCGAAGGTGTCATGCGTCAGCGCCTCGCGCAGACCGGGCGCAGCCTCGCGCAGCACGCGGGTGGTGTCTTCGCGCGAGGCCCAGACCGAGACATTCACCGCCTTGCCCTGCATCGTCACCAGCGCCTGCAATGGCCCCAGTGGCTCGCCATCCAGCGCAAAGCGCACACGCCAGACCGGCATGTCGCCAGGGCGGCTGCCGGGCTTCGGTGGATCGCGCTCGATCTCGAAAGGCAGCACAGCCGTGCCTTGCGCCAGAGCGAGCGGCACCTCGGCAAACCAGCGTTGGGCGGCGCTGGCATCCGTGCGCGCAAGTTCGCCGGATGCGGGCAGCGAGGCATATTGCGAGAGAGACAAACGGTCGAGCGCAGCATCGGTCTGCTGCGTCAGCATCTTGTGAACCTGCGCGGCGGACGCATCTGGCGGCAGGGCAACAGCTGCGATGCCCTGCGCCACCGGCTGGCCATCGTGGCGCGGCAGGGGCGGGCGGGACGGTGTTGCGAGTTGCGCGGCGGACGGGCGCCCTGCTGTTTGCGGCTCAGTCGCACCATCAGCCTTGGCTTCGGGAGGCAATGATGCTTGCAGTGCAGACTTTAACACCAGCAGGGTTGTCTTCAGATCGAACTGCGCGGCCTGACCTTGCCCGGAAGCCAGCCGCGCTTCGTGGAAAAGGCCAGAATCGGCCACGGCCTGCTTGAGCTCTGCTGCTGTTATGGGTGCGCCTTCGCCTGGCAGGCGCTGTCCCAGCAGGCGAGATGCAGCCGCCAGAACCGGGCCCGTCAGTCCGTCAACCTGCAGTTTCGGCAAAGCGGCCACTGTGGCGAAAAGCGGTGCAAGCGAATCCTGCCGGGCAGCGGCCTGTGCGAGCATCGGGCCAGCAAGGGCGCGCGCTGATGCAGCCGCCAGCTGTGGTTGCACGCCCGATGCGGCGATGTCACGTGGCGCCTGGTTCAGGTTTGAAAGTGTCGCATCAGACGTCTTTGAGCCTCCTGCCGGTGCCGTGACTTCGAGCAAGGTGGCACGCGCTGCCTGCCCTGGCCCTGAAGGCTGATCGATCTTCAACTGGAGGATCGCACCGGGCACAACTGAGGCTTGCTTTGCGCTGAGCCCACCCAGCACAAGATCAATGGCGCTTCCAGCCACCAGCGCACGCGCAGTGCCATCTGCATTGACCGAAAGCAGCTTTGCCTGCACCGTTTCGCCGCCCTTGAGCGCAGGTGCGCTCTCGATGGCCGCCAGAAGCACGGCCAGCGATTGTTGCTGAATGAGAGCGGCAAGGTTCATGACGGGCCGTGGTGTCGAAGATCACAGGTATTGACTGGCTGATCCTCCCACAAAAGGTTAACCAAAGCCTTCCGTTTGGTCTTTGAACCCAAGCGCATCTTTGAACCCCGCACATCTCTGGAGAAATGCCATGAAATACCGTTCCCTCGGCCGCTCCGGTGTGCAGGTTTCGCCCATCTGTCTCGGCACGATGATGTTTGGTGGCGCGACCAGCGAGGCAGATTCTGCTGCCATCATCGACAGTGCGCGCGCGCATGGCATCAATTTCATCGACACGGCAGACGTCTACAATGAGGGCCGCTCGGAAGAGGTGACGGGGCGCGCCATTGGGCATGACCGGAACAACTGGGTGTTGGCGACCAAGCTCGCCAACCCGATGGGCAACGGGCCCAACGAGCGTGGGTTGTCGCGCAAATGGATCATGCAGGCCACCGAGGCCAGCCTGAAGCGGCTCGGCACGGATGTGATCGACATCACCTATCTGCACCGCGAAGACCATCAGACGCCGCTGGCAGAGACCGTGCGCGCGCTCGGCGATCTGATTTCGCAAGGCAAACTGCGATACTTCGGCGTCTCGAACCACCGCTCCTGGCGCATCGCCGAAATCTGCAACCTGTGCGACCAGATGGGCATTGATCGCCCCGTCGTCAGCCAGCCTTATTACAACGCGCTGAATCGCATGCCCGAGGTCGAGCACCTGCCGGCCTGCGGCTATTACGGGCTGGGCGTCGCCAGCTATTCGCCGCTGGCGCGCGGCGTGCTGACCGGCAAATACCTGCCCGGTCAAACGCCGGACGCAGACAGCCGCGCAGGCCGCGCCGACAAGCGCATGATGCAGACCGAGTGGCGGCCTGAATCGCTCGCC
>JANMMX010000375.1:0-5788 GCA_031373605.1 Allobosea sp.
AATGGCGGACAGGGAGGGATTTGAACCCCCGATACCCTTGCGGGTATGCCGCATTTCGAGTGCGGTGCATTCAACCACTCTGCCACCTGTCCGCAGGTTGAGCCGCTGGCGTTGCCGCCGGTCGAAGCGAGCCGTGATCTACACGCGATGGGGCGGCGGCACAAGCGGCGTGTGGCGCCATGCGCCTGTCATCCGGAGATGGACGAGTCCGGCGACAGACCAGCTTGCCTTTGAAACAGAAAGATTGCCTTGTGGCTTCAGCAAGGGACACGAATGGCATGGCGGATCCGAACACTGACTGGAACAGAATCCCTGTCTGGTGCATTGCTGCGCCGGTCGCGGGCGCGCTCGTCTTTGCGCTGAAATCTGCGGGTCTGGTCGCAGGGTCAAACCCCCTGTTTCTCATCGGTGCTGTGGCTTGCCTTGGCGCTGCGGTGTTTGCGGCTGTTCATTTTGCTGAAACCCTCGCGGTCAGGATCGGGCAGCCTTTCGGCGCCATCCTCCTGGCGCTCTCGATCACGGCGCTTGAGGTCGGGCTGATCATCTCCGTCATGGCCTCTGGTTCTTCGGGCTCGGAAGTCGTTGCGCGCGATACGGTTTTTGCCGTCACGATGATCGTGCTCAACGGCATTGTCGGCATCTGTCTCGTGGTGGGCGGGTTGCGTCACTATGAACAGGAGTTCCGTGTCCAAGGCGCGTCTGCAACGCTCAGTGTGATCGCGACTTTCGCGGTCATCGCGCTCATCCTGCCCAACTTCACGACAACGACGGTGGGTCCGGTCTATGCGCCCAATCAGCTGATGTTTGTCGGCACCGTCTCGCTGATCCTGTATGCGGTCTTCATCTTCGTGCAGACAGTCCGCCATCGCGCTGACTTCCTGTTCGATGAAGGCGGCGGCGAACCCGCCAAGAAGCCCGGCCGCCAGACAACGATCCTGTCTGCCGTCTTCATGATTGCCAGCCTCGGCGTGGTGATCCTGCTGGCGAAGACATTGTCGCCGACGCTCGAAAGATCAATCATTGGCGCGGGCTTGCCGCTGGCGGTGGTGGGCGTGGTGATCGCGATGATCACGCTGCTGCCGGAAGGCGTGACCGCGCTCAAGGCCGCCCGCAGCAACCGGCTGCAGACAAGCCTCAACGCCTCGCTTGGCTCGGCTGCCGCCAGCATCGGCCTGACGATCCCCATCGTCGGCGTCGCCTCCATCGTGCTCGGACAGACCCCGACACTCGGGCTTCCCCCTCAAGGGATGGTGTTGCTCGCCCTGACGCTGCTCCTGTCGATCCTGACATTCGCGACCGGGCGCACCACAATCATTCAGGGCGCGGTGCATCTTGTCGTGTTTGGCGTGTTTCTGTTCCTGTCAGCGGTGCCTTGAGCGGGCTTTCGGTGAAGCGTTCGAGGCGGGCAACAACACGATGACTGACACATCGAGGCCGGGCATTGACCAACAAATACTGCTTGTAACTCGCGCGAAAGGCCCCGATGCGGGTTGAGGTATGGCAGCATGTGGTCTGTCGAGCACGACTTCACATGTTGGAACAAATCTGGAATGCTGTAGCACTGGGCGAAAAGCAGGCATTGATCGACGTCCGTTTCGGAGAGGTAAGATTCGTGCTTTGGCCACCCACTCTGCTAAAATTCAAGGCGATACGCTTCGCGTCTCCAACCCTTGAACGTCCGGCAACGAATTGGAAACCACTGGTCGCGGCAGCTGTCTGGGCCGTTGCAATCGCGCATGGCTTGTTTGTGCTTCCGGCATCCACATTGGCCGAAGAAATCAGTATCCCCGGGCTGAGCGTCGCTTGCGACATTCCGACCCTTGAAATTGGCGTGCCGACCGCTTTGCCTCATCTGACACGGGCAATTGCGGCTGGTAAGCCCATCCGTGTTGCAGCTGTTGGCTCGTCCTCGACAGTCGGCGTTGGATCATCGGCACCGGCGCTGAACTACCCCAACCAGTTGGGCACAATTTTGTCTCAAGCCTTCGCCGGGCGAAGCATCCAGATCCTGAATCGGGGAGTGTCCGGTGAGTTGGCCGAGGCAACTGTCGAGCGGCTCAAGACCGTAGCGGATGAGGACAAGCCAGCCCTCATCCTGTGGCAGGTGGGAACGAACGATGCATTGAGCGGCGTTCCGGTTGAAACTTTTAAAAAGCTGGTGCGCGACCAGATCCGATGGTTCAGGGGGCGCGAGATCGACATCGTGCTTGTTGGACTACAATACACCCCGAGGCATGCGAGAAACGCACATTACACCGCGATCCGTGATGCCCTGCAATATTTGGCGGACGAAGAAAACGTATTGTATATACGTCGCTTCGCAGCGATGCAGTATATCGAAAGCACACGAGGGCAGAAACTTTTGTCCAGCGACGAGTTGCATCTGAATGATCAGGGATACCGGTGCATGGCAGAGCATATCGCACGAATCATGGTTCTAGGTGCATTTTTGAATACGTCCTCGTTGGCAGGTGCAGCACCGTGAGCAAACGCAAAAATCCCTGTTGCGACGCCGTGATTTCCTGAGCCAATGGTGCGCCGTCCCAATGCAATCGATTTCTGGCGTGGCTTTGCACTGCTGACGATCTACATCAATCATATACCCGGCATCTATTTTGATCGTTTCACGCATCGCAACGTGCTGATGTCGGACTCGGCCGATCTCTTCGTTTTCCTGGCCGGGTGGGGCTTGTGTCTGATGCTCAACGGCACAGGCAAAACACTGCCTGTCACTCAACAGCTCTACAGGCTCAGCGCGCGTGCGATTACGCTTTATGCAGCACATCTCCTGACGATGAGTGTGGCTCTTGCCATGCTGGCTGTGGCTGCAAATTTGCTGGAAAACACACTGATTCTCGAATGGCACAATGCCGCAGAAGTTTTCAGCAATCCTGTGAATGCACATATCGGCCTGGTATTCCTCACGCACCAGCTTGGTTATTTCGACATTCTTCCGCTTTACGTGATGTTGATGCTGGCTGCGCCTCTTGTCGGCCTCATCAACGCCAAGATACAACTTTGGCTTCTGCCGATTTCGCTCACGATCTATGCGCTTGCCCTCTGTTTCCAGATCAACTTCCGGACATGGCCCGCGAACGGCGAGTGGTTCTTCAACCCGTTGTGCTGGCAACTTGTTTTCGTTCTTGGTTTTGTCCTTGCCCGCGATGAGGGGCTGGGCAAATTTGTGCGGCGCCAGCTCCTGTGGCTGCGCGTTCTGTCAGTGCCTGTCCTCGCCATCGGCACGTGGGTGGTCTGGTCTGGCTGGTGGCCGGATCTGAGCGTCGTGCCGGAGCCGAAACTGCTGTTCCTTATCAGCAAGACCTATGTCACCCCGATGCGCCTGGTCCAATTTCTGGCGCTGGTTGCCATCGTGTCCCTGCTGTTCCCCTATCTGCTGCGCTGGCTGCCACGGATGGCGGAGGGGCTGTCCATGCTTGGACGCAACTCGCTGAATGTCTTTTGTGTGGGCTCGCTGCTCAGCCTGGCAGCGCAGATCGTGCGCTACGCCCTGGAAGGTGGTATCATTCTGGACTCAGTGCTTATCGTCACTGGATTTCTGATGCTGGGTTTGACAGCATGGCTCTCTGAATGGCGCGACAGGGTCAGGGCAGATCGGGGATGAAGAGAACATCTGCAATTGGGCTGGCGCGGTGGCTAGGCATCATTTCGGGCTGCTTGGCCCTCGTTCCTGGCCACGCCCAAGCCCAGGTTGCGCTGCCACGGCCCATGGGCTGCGCTGAATTCAAGCCGCCAGCCGGCATGCTGGAAGCTGTTTATCCACTGCCAAACGTAGCGAGGGCCCTCAGCACTGGCAGCAAAATCAAGATCCTGACAATCGGCGCCACCACCGTAAACAGCCGCGGGCCCAACAGGGACTATTCTTTGCTGATCGAGAACTACCTCGAAACGACCGTCAAGGGGCTCGATGTCGAGGTGGTTGACCGCAGCGTGTCAGGAGAGCTGGCCGCGCGTTCGGCGGAACGTATCAAGTTTGAGGTCGCGCTGAACGAGCCCAGTCTCGTGCTGTGGCAGGTCGGGACATTTGATGCGATGGCGCAAATTCCAATCCATGAATTCAAAACCACGCTTACAAAAACAATCCACTGGTTGCGCAAGCACAATGCCGATCTTGTGATGATCGGCTTGCATTACCAGCGTGGCTTGAGAAACAACGGAAGTTACCAGTCCTTCCGGAAAATCATCGAACAGACAACGGCGGAGGAACAAGTGCTGCGCGTCGGCCGCTATGAGGCGGAAGAGCTGGTTGACCGGATCCAATCAACCATGGCCTCGCCGATCGACAAATTCCAGATCAATGAAAATGGCCATGATTGCCTGTCGCAAGTCATCGTCCGCGCGATGGCGACGAGCCTCTTCGCAAAGCGAGCCCCGGATCAGACCCTGCCACAGCCAAAGCCTTAGCTTACGTGTGGCGAAGGTGCACAGTGCGGGTTTGGCCGCGCGCGGCGAGGCGGTGAAGAACTCGAAACCGCATGGCTGCGAAGAGCCAGGAGAAGCCCGTGCGAAGGATTGTGAGTTTCTGGAACAGGAATCAAATATAATGCACTTGCTGCACAGGGCACTCCTGTCTGGCCGCGACAGCCCCTGCAAACCTCGAGACGCCCGGTAGTGGGTCAGTTTGAAATTTGATCCACGGTCTTTTTATAAGGCCCGCGCTTCGTGGGCTTCACTTCGGCATCTTCAACCAGTTTCACAATATCGCCAATTTCCCAGAGCTTGGCAGAAATGCCAGCGGCCATAGCTGGGGTGGTGCGAAGTGTCGTGTGAAGCCGGACGAAGTTGTAATACATCATGTGGAGTGCGACCGCGTAGGCGTGGTTCTCAACCTTTTTTGAGAAGCCATCTGTCAGCCGTGTAAAGCGGCGCATGTGCATCCGCATCGTCTTGTTCTGGCGTTCCGCATAGGATGTGCTGACATGCGCTCTGTCGGGATTGCCAGTGATCCGCTCCTTACGTGCGCCCGTGCATTCGGCGGGGCTGTAGCGGCCCTTTGTGGCGTCTGATGCCGCGCCGTAAATCTTGACCAGCATCGCGTAGTCAACATCATCACCGAACGCGCCTTCAACGGCTTCAAGATAGGCCTTGTGTCCATCGCTTGTGAGTTGAACGCGATTGGCAAGCCGCGACCGCAGATCGTCCATAAACCACATGGCGCATTCGCCATCACGGCCACCAACGAAATAGGACACGATCAACTTGCTGTCAGCGTCGATTGCAGTCCATGTCCAAGTATCGCCAGCACATTCTGGCGCGGACTTGGCAGCGGCAACGTTCTTCTGTTTGGCATAGGTAAACGACCAAATTTCATCCACCTGAATGCGCTTTGCGGTCACGCCCTGCACATTGGCATCGTGAAAGGCCATGCAGGCTTTCCCGGCATCAACCAGCAGCTTGATGACCGTGTTTTTGCTTGCGCCAGTCAGCCGCGTGATTGCGCGAATCGACTGTCCTTCACAGAGAAGGTGAAGAATGCGCGCGCGGTCGGAAGTGGACATACGGTTCATAATGACCATTATGCGTAGCAAAGCGTGCGTGTCAATATCAAATACGTCACTAGGCGACATAACGACCTTGTGTTCTTAGGGGCGATCTGTTATCTCTCGTTTCATGAGGGGCCGATGGAAGTGGATTTTGAAGATGACCAGCTTGATAGGCTGGAAACAGATCGCGACTTCGACGCCGGGTTCGGCAGAGAGGTCGTCAAAGGATTCCGCAAGCGTATGCAGCTTATTCGGGGCGCTGTGGACGAACGCGATTTTTACGCGAT
>JANMMX010000200.1:0-2953 GCA_031373605.1 Allobosea sp.
CAGGAGAGTGTCGCCAAGGGCCGCACGCTGAAAGAGACCCATGCCGACATCCGCAAGGCGATGGATTCCAGCTTTGGCGATTATGCCATCTACGAGCATTGCCTGCCGTTCAATGTCTCCCGTGCCTATGACGAGGCGCGCGGCATCGACCATCCGCGCATCTGGACAGATGTTCGCGACCGCGAGATGTGGGCGGCCCTGAAGGATTGACGGACAGGGGGCAAAGGTCTTGGGCGCGCTAAACGCACTTTTCCAGTTCGGCTACCGCCGCTCGCCCGATCAGGACAGGCGTGGAGGCGCACATCACCCCGTGGTCATCGTCGGGGCGGGTCCAGTCGGCCTGACACTGGCGCTGGATCTGGCGCGGCGCGATATTCCGGTGGTGCTGATCGATGATGCCGACCGGATCGGGGAAGGTTCGCGCGCCATCTGCTTTGCCAAGCGCACGCTGGAGATTTTCGACCGTCTGGGTCTGGCCGAACGCATGGTGGAGAAGGGCGTCACCTGGCAGAAGGGCAAGGTCTTTCGCGGGGATGGCCTGCTTTACGAGTTTGATCTCTTGCCCGAGGGCGGCCACAAGCAGCCAGCCTTCATCAACCTCCAGCAATATTACGTCGAGCAGTATCTGGTCGAGGCGGTGGCACATGAGCCAGGCATCGATCTGCGCTGGGCCAACCGGCTTGTGGGCATCGACAAACGTCCTGACGGCGCGGTGCTGGTGATCGAGACGCCGGAGGGTCCTTATCGGCTGACGGCGGATTGGGTGGTGGCCTGCGATGGCTCGCGCTCACCCACACGCGCCATGCTCGGGCTGGATTTTGCGGGTGAGGCTTTCGACGACCAGTTCCTGATCGCCGATGTGAAGATGAAGGCGGCTTTCCCGACCGAGCGCTGGTTCTGGTTCAACCCGCCCTTTCATGATGGCCAGTCCGCGCTCTTGCACAAGCAGCCTGACGACATCTGGCGTATCGACCTGCAACTGGGTCGCAATGCCGATGCCGCGCATGAAAAGCGCCCCGAAGTTGTGATCCCGCGCATCGAGCAGATGCTCGGGCACAGTGGCTTTTCGCTTGAATGGGTCTCGGTCTATCGCTTCCAGTGCCGCAGGCTGGCGCGCTTCATCCATGATCGCATCATCTTTGCTGGCGACTCGGCCCATCAGGTCTCGCCTTTCGGCGCGCGCGGCGCCAATTCCGGCGTGCAGGATACCGACAATCTGGGCTGGAAACTGGCGCTCGCGATCAAGGGACAGGCAGGGCCAAACCTTATCCCGAGCTACGAACTGGAGCGCGGACAGGCGGCGGATGAGAACATCCTGAATTCCACCCGTTCCACCGATTTTCTGGCGCCTCCCACCGCAGCGGAACGGGTGATGCGCGATGCCGTGCTCGCATTGGCTGCGCAGACCGGGTTTGCCAAGCGCATGGTCAATTCCGGGCGGTTGTCGCTGCCGACGGCCTATCTCGCCTCGCCGCTCTCCACGCCTGATGCCGAGACATGGGAGGGCGGTGTGGTGCCCGGTGCGCCGATGCTGGATGCGCCGTTGGGCGAGGGCGGCTGGCTGACGCGGCAGGCTGCGACAGGGCGTCCAGTGTTGCTGTTGAATGGCAGCGAACCACCCGAGGGGTTGCCGAAAACGGTCGATCTCCTCTGTGTGGGCAGGGCGACGCATCCCGAAATCCATGGCCATCTTGGCCGTCGCTATGATTTGCGCGCAGGCGACGCGTGCCTGCTGCGACCCGATGGCCATGTCGCCGCCCGCTTCCGGCAGGTGAATGGAGACGTGGTCAGACAAGCGCTGCGCCGCATGGAGGGATTTGCCTGATGTCGTCTGTGTTCGCGCCTTCACCTCTGTTGACCGAGCCCCGTTTCGCTGCGCCCGACGAGGCCTATCGTGCCATTGTCGAGGCGCAGCGCGGGCTCAGCGAAGGAGAGGCCGCAGCCCTGAATGCGCGGCTGGTGCTGCTGCTCGCCAACCACATTGGCGACATCGAAGTGCTGCGTGCCGCCCTGCAACTGGCGAATGAGAGCCCGAAGCAGGACAGCCAGCACTTGGCGCCCCCCGGCGAAGCGCGCTAAGAGTTGCTCGCTGTCCAGAAGGGCAGCCCTCCGCTGTTTGCGCCCTTTTGAGCGAGCCTGCCCATGACAACCCCACTTGCCGATTTGCCCGCTTTTTTTACATCATCAATCCCGCTCTGGTTCTTCATTGCGGCGCCTTTCGGGGTGATGCTGCTGTTTTTCGTGCTGGGTCTTTATGGTGACAGGCAGGGCGTCGGGCGCTCTCTGGAAGGCGGCTGGAAGGGCTATTCCACCGCGCAGGTGGTGAGCACTTTCGCGAGTTACGGCCCGCGCGGCCGCGCGCGCTATCGCCACCGGCTGCTGGTGGCGGACGCTGCCTTTGCGGCCACCTATGCCATTGTCGGGCTGATGATCGTGGTCGGTCTGTCGATGCGCGACTATTCGCTGACAGTCGCGCTGCTGTGTGGCGGTGGTTGGCTCTTCGGCGGGCTGTGCGACATCGCCGAGGGCTTTGGCCTCGCCCGCCTGCTGGATCGCTATCCTGCGGTTGACGACGGCGATGTGGCCTTTGCCAGCGGCTTCACCCGCATCAAGCTCGTGCTGTTTCTGGCAGGACTTGCAGGGGCGCTGGCCGCAATCTGGGTGGTGTTCAGGCCGCTCGCGGGAGTCTGAGCATGTTCAGCCACACGATCTCGGGTTCGAAAGATCTGGCGCATTCAAAGCACTTCTACGATGCCATCTTCGCGCCGCTTGGCATTGATTGTGTGGAAGGCGATGTCAGTTCAGGCTGGCTAGGCTATCGTCGTGGTCCATGGGCGCATGAAGATGGCACGCGCAATGCCAGCTTCTGGGTGACAGCCCCGATCGATGGCCGACCGCCTTCTAGCGGAAACGGCACCAATATCGGCTTTGAGGCGTTCACGCGCGAAGCTGT
>JANMMX010000276.1:0-4602 GCA_031373605.1 Allobosea sp.
GTGAGCTTCGACTCGACAGGTCTCGGCATTGCCGCGTCCACCAATTCGCTGCAGTCGGACAGCTCGATCAATGCCGGCCTGGCCAATCTCGAAAAGGCCGTCACCTCACTGCGCTCGCAGGCCTCGGCCTTCGGCTCCAACCTCGCCGTCGCGCAGAACCGTCAGGACTTCACCAAAGGCCTGATCGATACGCTGCAGACCGGTGCAGACAACCTTGTTCTGGCTGATGCCAATGAAGAAGGCGCGAAGCTTCTCTCGCTCAACACGCGCTCGCAGCTCGGCAACACCGCATTGTCGCTCGCCTCGCAGGCAGAGCAGGGGGTGCTGCGGCTCTTCTGATCCGCGTCCCACAAGAACATCCGGGCGTGCGTCCGCCCCTTCTCACGTCCGGATACACGACGGCGGCCCTGTCCCAGCGGGGCCGCCGTTTTCATAATCTCGTAATGATAGAAAATAAGAGATTAACGCAACCTATGCGCGTTTACCGTTCATTAGGGTTAACAGATCATTGTCGTCCCATGGCGCGGAAAGGATTCCGGGCCGCCCAGGATGGGATCGACCGCTATGTCCGATATCGTGCTTTCATCTGGCATCAGGAACAACCTGCTCTCCTTGCAGAACTCCGCAGGTTTGCTTGACCGCACCCAGAACCGGCTTTCAACCGGGCGCAAGGTGAACACCGCGCTCGATGACCCGCTCAACTATTTCCAGTCCACCGCGCTCTCGACGCGCTCCACCGATCTCGGGCGCCTGCTCGATGGCATCGGCCAGGGCATCAAGACGCTGGAGACCGCCGACAACGCCATCCGCGCCATGACGCGTCTCGTCGAGACGGCGCAGGCCGGTGCACGCACCTCGCTGCAATCAGCCTCGACCAATGCCAAGATCGGCTCGGGCATGGATCTGGCGTCGCGTACTGCCATCGATTATGTGGCGCAGCCCAACCTTGTCGGCCCCAACGGCAAGTTCCAGGCTGGTGACACTTTCACGATTTCCGGCACGGACAATCTTGCCGTCGCTTTCACCTTCAACGTCGCGCTGCCAGCGGCGCCTTATACCGGCGCGCAGTTTGCTGCCGCCATCAACGCCTCGGCGCCGGGGTTGGCTGGCACCGTCAACGCGCAGATCGATTCGGCCGGTCGCCTCATCATCGACAACGTCAAGGGCGGCACGCTTCAAGTGGCGCTGTCCACTGATGCGGGCACGCCCAACACACTGAACGACCTGTTTGGCACTTATGAGCCGCCACTGGCGACCTCGACACCGACAAACACCGGCGTCATTGTCACCACGCTGAACGTGACGCGCGCGAGCTTTGCCAACCAGTATAACGAGTTGCTGGCCCAGATCACCAACCTCGCCAAGGATGCGAGCTATAACGGCACCAACCTGCTTTATGGCAAATCGCTGGACATGATCTTCAACGAAGAAGCCACCACCAAGCTGATCGTGCGCGGCGTGGTGTTCGATTCAGCCGGCCTGGGACTGGCGACCACCGATACGGCCTACAAATTCCAGTCCGATGTCGAGATCAATGCTGCCATCACTAAACTGTCCTCGTCGCTGAAATCACTTCGCGCGCAGGCTTCCACCTTCGGTGCCAACATGACGGTGGCGCAGACGCGGCAGGATTTCACCAAGGAATCGGTGAAGACGCTGCAAATTGGCGCCGACATCCTGCGGGCTGCCGATCTCAACGAGGAAGGCGCCAATCTTCTGGCGCTGCAGACACGCCAGCAGCTTTCCGTGCAGGCGCTTTCGCTGGCCTCCCAGTCCGATCAAGCGGTGCTCAGGCTCTTCAACTAAGGCTGACAAGCCGAAAACCCGACAGGACAGGAGGTCCGCCATGGCGCTCAAGGTCGAACTCAAGCCGAATGAGCGGATCATTGTCGGCACCGTCGTCATCCGTGCCGATGACCAGCGCACGCGCCTCTTCATCGAGGGCGAGGCGCCGATCCTGCGCGAGAAGGACATTCTCACCGTCACCACGGCGGATTCGCCGGCCAAACGCATCTATCTTGCGGTTCAGCTGATGTATCTCGCCCAGGACATCACCCCGCACCATCAGGTCTATTTCGATCTTGTGCGGCAATTTCTCGAAGCGGCCCCCAGCGCCGCATCAATTGTGAACGAGATCAATAACCGCATCTTAAGCGCTGACCTCTACAAAGCCCTCAAGGCCTCCAAAAGGCTGATCGCCTACGAAGCGGAACTGATGGCGCATGTCCAATCCGGCTAATGCTTATGCTCAGGCGGCCCGTGCCGCACAGACCACGCAATCCCCGCGCGATCTGGAAGCGACGATCCTGCTGAAAGCGGCCTCGCGGCTGCAGATCATCAAGGACAACTGGGAAGAGCGCGAGAAGGATCTCGACGAGGCGCTGACCTATAACCGCAAGCTCTGGACCATTCTGGTCAGCGGCATCACCTCTGAAGAGAGCCAGATGCCGCTGGAGATCAAGCGCAACATCCTGTCGCTGGGCAACTTCATCTTCAACCACGGGTTTTCGGTGCTGGCCCGGCCCGCGCCCGAGCGCCTGACGGTGCTCATCAACATCAACCGCGACATCGCCGCTGGCCTGCGTGGCCGCGCCGAGGCTGCAAGCCAGCCGAACAGCGCCGCCTGAGCGGACCCTATTCGGCGGCCATCCGGTCGGATTCATGCGCCTGCAGCCAGCGCTCGGCCTCAAGTGCTGCCATGCAGCCCAGCCCCGCTGCCGTAACTGCCTGACGGAACACATCATCGGCCACATCGCCGGCGGCAAACACGCCCTCGACCGAGGTTTTTGTCGTGCCGGGGACAACCTCGATATAGCCGCCCTCCTTCATCTTCACCTGGCCGGTGAACAGCGCGGTCGCCGGCACATGGCCAATGGCGACGAAGATGCCGTCGGTCTTCATTTCGCTGAGTGCGCCCATCTTGACGTTCTTCAGGCGCACGCCGGTGACAGCCGGAGGTGTGGTGCCGCCGAGGATTTCGTCAATCGCCGAATCCCAGATCACCTCGATCTTCGGGTGGCGGAACAGCCGCTCCTGCGCGATCTTCTCGGCGCGCAACGTGTCACGGCGGTGGATCAGCGTCACTTTCGAGGCGAGGTTGGCGAGATAAAGCGATTCCTCGACCGCAGAATTGCCGCCACCAACCACGATGACTTCCTTGCCGCGATAGAAAAACCCATCGCAGGTGGCACAGGCCGAGACTCCGAAACCCTTGAACTTCTCTTCTGACGGGATGCCCAGCCACTTGGCCTGTGCGCCGGTCGCGATGATGAGTGTTTCGCAGCTGTAGGTCTCGCCGCCATCGCCCCAGAGCTGGAAGGGGCGCTGCGAGAGGTCCACCTTTGAAATGTGGTCCGATACCATTTTCGTGCCGACATGCACGGCCTGGGCCTGCATCTGCTCCATCAGCCAGGGCCCCTGGATGGCATCGGCAAAGCCGGGATAATTCTCGACATCGGTGGTGATGGTCAGCTGCCCGCCGGGCTGCATGCCCGAGACCAGCACAGGCTCCAGCATGGCGCGCGCGGCATAGATGGCAGCGGTGTAGCCAGCCGGGCCGGAGCCGACGATCAGGGTCTTGGCATGCGTGTGGGCCATCGTCTTCTTCCTCTTTGCGCCAATGGCGCGTGGCTCTCTCTTGCGCCAATGGCGCATGTCTGTCTTTTGCGCCAATGGCGCATGTCTTGCGCAGGTCAAGCCAGCCCAAGCTTCCGGCGATGTGCCAGCCAGCCTGCGCGCACTGCAGCCGCAATCTCGTCGGTTGCATCTAGTGGTGCATAGGGGGCACCGGCAAGATGGCCCTCGAAGTGATGCACAGCGCCATGCGCCTTCAGCCCCTCGAGGAACTTGCCGATCTTGCCATGGCCACCATGGGGCTCAAACACAAGAACCGGTGAACCGGTCGTGACCGCCTCGCCGATCATGTTCACCGAATCGGCGGTGGCGACGATGGCATCGGCATTGGCCAGCAGCGCAAGATACGGGTTCTGGCCCGTGCCATCCCACCACCAACCCTTGTGCCGGGCGAAGACCTCGGCCAGCGCTGCATCAAGAGCGGGCGGCGTGCGGCGCGAGCGCGAGCCCATCAAACTGGCACCTGATGTGGCCAATTGGTCGAGCAGCCCGGCAAAGCGCGCAATGTCCTGCGGGCGGAAGGTGTGGTGGCGGCTGTCGCCGCCTGCCAGCACGGCGACGCGGGGACCGGGCAGTGCGGCAAGGGCTGCGGGTGGGTCAGTGCGCGCGGCTGCCAGCTTTTGCGGCGTGACGCGGTGGGGCGACGTGAGCGTGACCAGCACATTGGCCCCGCGCAGCCGGTCATGCTGGGGCACCCAGATCAGGTCTGCGGCCTTTGCGCCGACGCGCGCGTCCTTGAGGAATACGGTGAAGCAGCGCCCGTTCGAGGCCTGCTTGACGGCGCGCACATAAGCGGCTGCGCGTCTGCCCGAAGCAATCAGAATGTCCGGGAAAGGCGGGCGGATCGGGCTGTTCTCGCGCTCCGGCCCCTCGCGCGGGTCAATCGGGCCACGCGGCATCAGCCAGACCCAGGGCTTGCCCGGATTGACGCGCCGCACATCGGGCCTGACGCCGATACGCTCGGCCACG
>JANMMX010000290.1:0-4122 GCA_031373605.1 Allobosea sp.
TCGGCTGGGGCCGCTACACCCGTCAGGATGCGGAGATGACTGCGCAGTTGATCGGTGTGCCCGGATCAACCTTCACGGTCACCGGCACGCGGCCGGAGCGGAATGTCGCCTTGCTGTCGGCAGGCGGAGAGGTTCGCCTGACCTCGGCGGTCAGTGTCGGCGCGCGCGTCGACGCGGAAATCGGCAGCCGCACCCAGGCGGTCAGCAGTACGGCCAATGTGAGATGGGCGTTCTGAGAGCCTTGCAGCATTGGTGAAGACCAAGGTCAGGTCGCAGCCGATCCGGTTGTAGAACAGACCGGCGAGGATGAGCCCGACAACCGTCCCGCACCGCAACCGTGACAGGCACCAAAATAGTCCTCTTGCATGTTACACCGCACAAGCGTGCGACCGCGCAACCTTGAAACACGTGCAAGTAAGGCAAAATGGTTGTCCACGATGCACCCTTTTCGGACTGTTCAGAGCCAGCTTCTTGCCGAACTGACGTGCTCGGAACCCGAGCGGTGCTCGTAACAGGGCGCGCAATACACCGACAGCTTCATTCAGGCTTCGCCGCCGTGTCCAGCCGCCCATCTCGCAGGAAGAACATCCGATCAAATCGATCAAATATCTTCTCGTCGTGGGTCACGGCGATGATCGCCGCGTCCTGTTCGTTCGCCAGTCGGCGCAACAGATCCATGACAATTCCTGCACGCTTGGAGTCGAGCGCGGCGGTTGGCTCGTCGGCCAAGATAATGCGGGGATTGTTCGCCAGGGCCCGTGCTATGGCCACGCGCTGCGCCTCGCCGCCCGACAGCTTGGCAGGCATCGAGGCGCTTCGGTGGCCCACCTCGAGATAGTCCAAAAGCGCGAGCGCCCGCTTGCGTGCAGTGGCACTGTCCGCTCCTGCCAGTTGCAGGACAATGGCAACATTGTCTGTTGCGTCGAGGAACGGCAGCAGGTTGTGAAACTGGAAGATGAAGCCGATCTTGTCGAGTCGAAGCTTGCGCAGATCGCCCCGGCTCCACCGGCCGTCCTCGATAACGCGCTCGCCATCGAGGTCCAGCGAGCCGGACGATGCGTCAAGAATGCAGCCGATCACATTCAGGAGCGTGGTCTTTCCCGAGCCTGAAGGCCCCAGCAGCGCCACCACCTCGCGCGGGCGGATCTCCAGCGAGACCTCGCGCAGCGCGTCAACTCGGGTTTCGCCTTCGCCGAAGTGCTTGGAGATGCGGTCTACCCGCACCAGAGGGGCTGGCAGTTTCGGCACCGCCTTAGCCCCCCAGCGCGGTCGCGGGATCGACCTGCAGTGCGGCGCGGACGCCCAGACCGCTCGAGAGCAGGCACACGGCGAAAACCACCGCGCCCAGAGCCAGCACATTGTCCGGTTCCAGGATGACGCGGCGCGGGAAGTAGTCCTTGATGTTGATGATCAGCAGCGCGCCCGAGAAGAAGCCAATGGTGCCCAAGGCCAGAGCCTGCTGCACGATCATCGCAATGATGGTGCGATCGGGCGCGCCTATCAGTTTGAGCGTTGCGATCTGCTTCAGCTTCTCCATGGTCATGGTGTAGATGATCAGCGCGATGATAACGGCCGAGACCGCCAGCAGGAGCGAGGTAAACAGCCCAATCTGGCGGCGCGCGCGGTCGACAAGTGACTGGCTGAGGATGTTTTCCTGCGCCTCCTGGGTGATGGCTGCCAGATGCTTCCAGCGCCGCACCGTCTCCGCCACTGCGTCCGGCGAGGCATGCGGCTGTAGCCGCGCAACGACGGCGTTGACCGTATCGCGGCCGTTCGGGACGGCCCCGCGGGCGCGCTGCACCCGCGATGCGGACGGCGACAGGTCGAACTGCAGTTTCTGCGCATCCGCCAGTGTCATGTAGACCGCCGGATCGCCGCCCGAATTAAATTGATTGACGGTGCGTCCCACGACCGTGAACGTGCCGCGCCCGAGCGTGATCCTGTCGCCCACTGAAAGCCCGCTGGCGCGGTCTGCCACCAATTCGAAATGGCTCTGGCCGATGCCGCGGCCATCAAGCAGCGCGGGCGGGCCACCCGGCCGCGTCGGCTCGTGCCCGATCACGTAGAGCCGCAGTTTACGGCCAAGGTACTCGGCCTCCACGGTCTGGTAGGTAAGGCTGCCGGCGGCCTCGACGCCGGCGATGCGCGCGATCGCCTCGCGCGCATCGCCCGGAATCCGCGAGGCTTCGGCGAAGGGGCCGCGCGTATTGGCCTCCACCACCCAGAGATCTATCGCGGGTGCACGCGCGATCGTCAGGGCGTCCACGACCAGCCCGCGATATATGCCGATCATTGCCAGCACCACGCCCAGCAGCAGTCCTAGCCCCACGCAGGTGAGCAGGAAGCGCCCGAGGCTGTGCCGGATGTCGCGATAGGCAAGGTTCACGGCCTGGTGCCCCCCGAGCCTGGGGCGACGATGCGGGCCGCACGGCCTTCGCGGAAACCCGGATCGATCCTCGATGCGACCTGCGCGCCTGCCGGCAGCGGGCCCACGATCTCAAGGCGCGCATCGTCACTGCGGTGGCGCAGGCCAACCAGCCGGCGCGCGAGCTTCCCGTCCTCCACCGTCCAAACCGTTCCTTGCCTGCCGTCATATCCGGAAACGGCGATCTCCGGCGTCATCAGCGCGTGCGGCAGGGTCGCGACTGTGATGCGGAATTCGACTTGCTCGCCGAGGAACACCTGGGACGGGGGCGTATCGCCCTTGATGAACACCCGGCGTTCCTCGGTGACGCGGTCGCTTTCCAGCCCGATGCGGACAACGCGCCCTGCGAAGGTCTCCTGCGGGCGCGAGCGCAGCCGCGCCTCGACCGGTTGACCTTCCGCGATGGCACCGGCGCGCGCCTCGTCGATGAAAGCAAGGCCCCAGTAGGAGCCGACTTCGACCAGTGTAAAGATCGAATCTCCAGCTTTTACCACTGTGCCGGGTTCCTTGTGCCGTTCGATGACGATGGCGTCGAATGGCGCGATGAGCGTCCGATGGCGCAGCATCGTCTCCTCAAGCTGCAGCTGTGCACGCGCATCGGCCAATTGCGCCTTGGCCTGCTCGCCTTCGGTGCGCGCCACGGTCACATCGGCGCGCGCCACGGCCGCGTCGCGCTGGGCTTCCTCGAGTGATTGCTGGGTCACCACATCACGCCCTATGAGCGACTGTCGTCTCGCTGCGACAGCATCGCGCTGCGCAACTACGGCGAAGGCTTTCTCCAGGTTGGCCGTCGCGCGCCCGATGCCGACCTCGGCGATGCTGAGGCCCGCGCGGGCCTTTGCTACCTTGGCCGCCTGTTCTCCAGGATCCAGTCTTGCCAACACCTGGCCCATGGCCACGCGGTCGCCGTGGTCCGCCGTCAATTCGGCGAGTGTTGCGCCGACCTCGAAGCCTATACGCGAAAGGACTCTCGCCTCAACCGAGCCAAGCCCGAAGACGCGGATCGGCACGTTTTCCTCGATTGTGGCAACCTCCACCTTGATCGGTCTGTTGCGCAGGAAGAAGGCGCCGAATGCCGCAAGGCCGCCGAACGCCGCCAGTGCTGTCACGTATCGCAGGAACGTTCTCAGGCGCGGCGTCATGGTGCGGACTCCATGGCGATGGGTAAAGATGGCCCCTGCTTTGCCCTTCGGTCGAGATGCGACAAGCTAACAAACCCTTCAAACTGCAACGGGAAGATGCGACCGTTGAAATGCTGCATGAAGTCAGAGCGTTTCAGCGCGTCCATCACGGGGCCCTTGACCTCGGAGAGATGAAAGCCAACCCCTGCAGAGTCGAGCCGATGCGCAATCGCCTCCAGACTTTCCAGCGCGCTGGCGTCGATCGCGTTCACAGCCGAACACATCAGGATGACGTTCTTCACCGTGGATTGTTCTGCGACGCGGTCATAAATGGCGTCTTCCAGAGCACGGGCGTTCGCGAAGTAGAGGCTTTCGTCGACTCGGATCGACAGGAGGCTTGGGTCGGTGATGACCTGATGACGATCAACGTTGCGAAAGTGTTCTGTACCCGGCACCTGGCCGACAATCGCCATGTGTGGCCGTGACGTGCGCCACAGGAACAGCAGGAGCGACAGCGAGACGCCTGCCGTGATTCCGACCTCCACACCGACCAGAAGCACGCTCAGGATCGTGACA
>JANMMX010000305.1:0-5551 GCA_031373605.1 Allobosea sp.
AACTCGTCATTGTTGAGCTTGCCCAGCATCACCGCGCCATCGCGCCAGAGCTGACCGGACACGGTCGATTCGTAAGGCGGGACGAAATTGCCGAGGATTTTCGAGCAAGCCGTGGTGCGCACGCCCTTGGTCGCAAACAGGTCCTTGATGCCCAGCGGCAACCCTTCCAGCGGTCCGGCCTCGCCCTTGGCAATCCGCGCATCGGATGCTGCTGCCATCGCCAGTGCCTGCTCCGGCGTCTCAAGCACATAGGCATTGAGCACGCGTGCTTTCTCGACCGCTGCAACATGGGCCGCAGTCAGCTCAGTGGCCGAAAAGCGTTTGGCCTTGATGCCGTCGCGGGCTTCCGAAAGGGTCATTCTGGTCAGGTCAGTCACGTCGTCAAATCCATTTGAATGGGTCAAATCAGTATGTTGTGCGGAGAACGTGAATCAGTTTTTGACGCGCGTCACTCGACCACTTTCGGCACCATGAAAAAATGGTCCTCGCTGGCCGGGGCATTGGCCGTCACCGCATTTGCCATCTCGCCATCATTCACGACATCGGCGCGCTGCTTCATCAACATTGGCGTCACCGAGGTCAGCGGCTCGATGCCATCGATGTTGACCTCGTTCAGCTGCTCGACAAAGCCCAGCATGGCATTCAGCTCATCCTGAAGCTTCGGCACATCGGCATCGCTGACAGCGATCCGGGCCAGATGGGCCACGCGGCGGACAGTGCGCGCATCAACGGACATGACTTTCTCCAGACAGATTCAGGCAGGCGGCATGTGAAGGGCAGCAGCCTTGACTGCCGCTATAGCTGCACGAGGCATGCGGAACAATCTGCGCTCGCCGCCATTCTGACCATTGGCCGCCAATCTGTTCGCCCCAAGTTGCAGGACACTGGTCAAATCCCGGCCAAACTGCCATCAACCACCCATGCCTGTCACCATCATCCAGATCGAGGATCTGATCGCCCTGCCGCAGGAGGCACGGCTTCTGGGAATCGATCTGGGCACCAAGACCATCGGCCTTGCGCTGTCAGATGTCTGGCGCCAGATCGCGACGCCGCTGGAGACCATCCGGCGGGTCAAGTTCACACCAGATGTGGCCATGCTGCTGAAGATTGCCGCCGAGCACCGGATCGCTGCGCTTGTCATCGGCCTGCCCCTCAACATGGACGGAACGGAAGGGCCGCGCGTGCAATCCACCCGCGCTTTCGTGCGGGCGCTCACGCCGCTGACGGATCTGCCGGTGCTCTATTGGGACGAGCGCATGTCAACGCAGGCCGTGACGCGCACCTTGCTTGAGGCTGATGCCTCGCGCGCCAAGCGGGCTGATGTCGTCGACAAGATGGCTGCAGCCTACATCCTGCAGGGCGCGCTGGATCGCCTCGGCAGACTTGAATCGGAGCAGCAGCCGCAGGCATGAAAAAGGCGCAGCCCGAAGGCTGCGCCCCTGGATATGTCATGCTGCGCCAGATTCAATTGCGGTTGCGATAGATCTCGTCATTGCTCGGGCCTGTGGGGCCGCGGTAGCCGGGTGTCTGGCCATAAAAGCCGGAGTTGGGCGCATTCCGCGGCGCATTGTAGACGCCGGGGACGGGCCGACCCTGCTTGATGGCCTGCTTCTGCGCTTCCTTGAGCGCGCGTGCATTGCGCAGCGCCGTGTCGCGATCAACATAGCCGCCGCGACCATAGCCGGGCTGGCGGTAATATTGCCGCTCGGGCTCGTAGTAGCGCGGCTGGGGTGCATAGCGCGGACGCTGCTCGTAATAGCGTGGCGCTGGATCATAGTAGCGTGGGCCAGACTCATAATAGAACTGGGCACTGGCTGCGCTTGTCAGCGCAACAAAACTGCCAGCGGCAGCCACGAGCGCCAGGGCCAATTTGCGAAACTGCTTCATGATATCCTCTCGAGGCGGAATTTGACCGCCAACAACCAAACGTGTGCCGGGTCTGAAAGGTTCCCGCCCTGCCGGACACGATTCTGGGAGCCCTTTTCTCAAATATGCCTATGCCATCTTCAAGTTGAATGGCAACTGAACCAAATCTGCCTGAATTGTGGCAGTTTGGGGCTGCCACGGCGCCAGCGCCGGTTGCGGCCCGCCTGGTGTTATGAGAGGTCTCTGCATCAGCCCTTGCCTCATGTCTCGCGAGACCATCGCCTTGCCCGTTCTTTTTGACAGTCTCGCCGTTGTCTTCCTGCTGATCGCCACCGGCTACGGGCTGGCAACTTCGGGTTTTGTGAGCCCCGCACAATGGGCCGGTTTCGAGCGTGTGACCTATCATGTGCTGTTTCCGGCAGTGGTGGTCCACACGCTTTCGATGGCAAAGCTTGGCAGCGTGCCTTTTCTTGCCGTCAGCGGGGCGCTGGTTGGCGGCATCCTCATCATCACGGCGCTGCTGCTGCTGGTGCGGCCCCATCTTGTCAGCCTCGGCGTGGATGGCCCCGCATTCACCTCCGTTTTCCAGGGGGCTGCACGCTGGAACACGTTCATCGCGCTGGCTCTGGCGGCCAGCCTTTATGGCAATCTCGGCATCACGCTGATGGCGGTAGCGATTGCTGCGATGATCCCCCTGCTCAATGTCCTGTCGGTGCTTATCCTCACGCGGTATGCGGGCAGCGTCGGCCAGTCCCCCGGTCAGATCCTGCGTGCGCTGGTCACCAACCCTTTCATCTGGAGTTCGGCGCTGGGCCTGCTGCTGAACCCCGTCGCTGGATACCTGCCAAAAGCGCTCGTCGGCTTTGCTGAAATCACAGGCCGTGCGTCACTTGCAGCGGGTTTGCTGGTGGTTGGCTCCGGGCTCAGTCTCGCGGCTCTCGCAAAACCCGGGCCCGCGCATGCCCTCGCGCTCATGTTGAAGCTGCTGATTATGCCAGCCATCGTCTTTTCCCTGGCCAGGCAGTTTGGCGTGACTGGAACAGCCCTGGCGGTGACAGTGATCGCAGCATCCGTGCCCACCGCCTCCGGCTCCTACATCCTTGCACGCCAGATGGGCGGGAACGCACCATTGATGGCAGAGATCACCACGCTGCAGACCCTGCTGGCTTTTGCGACGATCCCGGCGGCACTGCTGCTGCTTCAATAGGAACAGCACATCTTATAATTGCAATTTACAACTTTAAGAGAGCAATATACCATAAGTTGCATTCGTATCATCGATTCGTCCATTCGGACAGGACATCCCCTCATGGCCATCGCCTTCAAGCGCCCTCGCCGCTTCATTTCAGACGCGGCGCAAAAACGAGCAACCAGCTTAGCTGAGGCAAAACCGGAAGAAATTGTGTCCACAGAGCCGCCGGCCACGGCTGATCTCCTGGCGCTCCAGCACGAAGTGGCGCGCTATGTCGCGCAGATGAGCGCTGAACTCGGTGGCATGGCGCGATCTGCCCGGCTCGATCTGCTGGCTTACTTCCTCGACATGGCGCGTGTTGAAGCCAGCATCCAGATCGAGCGCACGGATACCTGAGACAGATCAGGCAGGCCGCGACACGGCATTGCCGCCATGCCGCATGATCTTGCCCGAGAGTTCCAGATCAAGCAGCGCCAGATTGACCTCGCGCACGGCCAAGCCGCTGGCGCGCACCAGATCGTCAACAGCAACAGCCGTTGGACCAAGCAGGTCAAGCAAAGCCGCGCCAGATGGCGACACGCCGGCCGACGGCGTGCTGCGCAGCGGCTCGACCGGGCTGGCCTCCGGCTCATAAAGATCGGCCCGCGGTGTATGCGGCGCGGCCTGCACATCCGGCAGGTCGAGTTCGTCCCACAGCATGTCCGACGGGTCTGGCTGGCCGCCGGGCTCGTCAAGGCGGCCAGGTGCCAGCATCGAAAGCAGATCGGGCGATTCCGCCAGCGGCAGCAGCGCCTCGATCACATGGGCAGAGTTGCCGCACAGGCTGGCACCTTGCCGGATCAGGTCGTTGCACCCTTCGGCGCGCGGATCGAGCGGCGAGCCAGGCACCGCAAAAACATCGCGCCCCTGCTCCAGCGCAAAACGCGCCGTGATGAGCGAGCCGGATTTGCGCGCGGCCTCAACCACCACAACCCCGAGAGAAAGACCTGAAACCAGCCGGTTGCGGCGCGGGAAATCGCGCCCGCGCGGCTGCCAGCCCATCGGCATCTCGCTCAGCGCACAGCCATGTTCGAGAATGGATTCAAGCAGCCCGATATTCTCTGAAGGATAGATATGGTCTTGTCCGCCCGCCAGCACGGCAATGGTCCCCGCCTTGACGCTCGCATCATGAGCCGCCGTATCAATCCCGCGCGCAAGGCCTGACACGACAACAAAGCCTGCCTCGCCAAGATCGCGCGCCAGGATACGGGTGAATTTCAGTCCGGCGACCGAGGCGTTGCGCGAGCCGACAATCGCGGCTGACGGCCGGTTGAGCACGGAGGCATTGCCGCGCACGCCCAGGAGCGGCGGAGCCGAATCAATGGCCTGCAGCGCCGACGGATACTCCGTCTCGCCCAGCGCAATGAAGCGCACGCCGGCGCGATGCGCCGCCGCCATCTCGCGCTCGGCATCTGCAAGGGACGCAGGCTGCACAGGCTTGCCGGCTGTGCGCGACACCTCTGGCAGCGCGTCCAGCGCAGCCGCAGCACCGCCAAACCGGTTGAGCAGCGCGCGGAAGGTGCGCGGGCCAATGCTGTCGGTGCGGATCAGACGAAGCCAGTCGAGCCGCTGCTGGTCTGTAAGCGCGAGTTTGGCCATTGCGCTCAGCCCTTCTGGCCAATCTTGCCTTCTGTGCCGGACAGAAGGCGTTTGATGTTCTCACGATGCATGAACCAGAGGAAAACTGTCAGCAGCGCCATCATTTCCGCCATCTGCCGCTCGCCCAGCCAGAACCAGAGCGCTGCGACTGACACGACGCTCGCCAGCAATGCTGCCAGCGATGAGTAGCGGCTGGCATAGGCTGTGGCGAGCCACACGCCAATGAAGGCCAATCCGGCAAACAGCTTGAGGCCCAGCAGGATGCCGAGAAAGGTTGCGACACCCTTGCCGCCCCTGAACTTCAGCCAGACGGGAAAGAGATGGCCCAGAAAAGCGCCCAGTCCTGCCAGCAGCGCCGCGTTCTTGCCGCCAATCAGGTAAAACCCGATCAGCACGGCCACAGTGCCCTTGAGGCCATCGCCCAGCAGGGTCAGCGCGGCCAGCTTCTTGTTGCCGGTGCGCAGCACATTGGTGGCGCCGATGTTGCCGGAGCCGATGGTGCGCAAGTCAGGCCCGCCTGTCAGCTTTGTAAGCACGATGCCAAAGGGAATGGACCCCAGCAGATAGCCGATCAGCAGCGCTACGAGGAAGTAAGGGCCAGAAAGCGCCCAGTTCATGGTCTCAGGCACGGGCATTCCTCTGGAGCATGCAAGAACTTGAATGCAGTCTAGACAGGATCGGCGCGATGCACCACCGCCCCGCCCACCATTGTCGAGCGCACGCGCCCGCTCAACCGCGCCTCGTCAAAGGGCGAGTTCTTGGCGCGCGACCTGAGGTTGCGCTTGTCGAGCACATAGGGCTCGTCCGGATCGAGCAGGATGAGATCGGCCGGCGCGCCCTTGGCCAGCCTTCCAC
>JANMMX010000312.1:0-9510 GCA_031373605.1 Allobosea sp.
TTGAGCTGCGTCGTCTTGAGCGCGGCGGGTTTGATATCAGCCATGATGGTATCCCCTCTTATCGTTTCTGACCTGCGGCGAGGCGTTTCTCGACCGAAATCGAGTAGCGCGACATGCCCCAGCAACACAGGAAGTAGAATATCGCGGCGAAGGCATAACCCGTCGCCCTTGTGGTCGGTGTCGCCCAGGTCGGATCGACCAGCGTGGCCTCGATGGTGCGCAGGAAGTCGAAAATTCCGACAATCGCCACCAGCGTCGTGTCCTTGAACAGGCCGATGAAGGTGTTGACGATGCCCGGAATGACGATCCGCAGCGCCTGCGGCAGGATGATGAGTCGCATCATCTTGCCATAGCCCAAGCCCAGCGACTGCGCGCCTTCGTATTGGCCCTTCGGCATGGCCTGCAGGCCACCACGGATGACCTCCGCCATGTAGGCTGCAGCAAACAGCGCCACGCCGACGAGCGGACGCAGCAGGCGGTCCGGCGAATACTCCTGCGGCACAAACAGCGGGAGCATGGTGTTGGCCATGAACAGCACGGTGATGAGCGGCACACCGCGCACGAACTCGATGAACACCACCGACAGCACGCGGATGATTGGCAGCTTCGACCGGCGCCCGAGCGCCAGCAGGATGCCGAGCGGCAGCGAGAACACGATGCCGACAGCCGCAATCAGCAGCGAAACGGTCATGCCACCCCAAAGACCCGTATCAACCTTGACCAGCCCGAACATGGGCGAACCGCGCAACAGAAAGAAGCCGATGACAGGCATGATGAGGAAGAAATAGACCCCGGCTGCCTTCTTCTGCGGAAGCTTGTCCCACAGAAGCCAGACCACGCCCAATGCAAAAAGCACAAAGGTGATGTTGATGCGCCAGCGCTCCTTGATGGGGTAGGAGCCATAAGTGAAGTACTGAAGGCGGTCGGCCACGTAGGCCCAGCAAGCGCCGACGGGGCGGCCCACCTTTTCGGGCAGGCAGGCGTCCCGGTCCTTGCCGGTCCAGACCGCGTCAATGAAATAGAACCGAACCATTTCCGGCACGGTGATGTAGATGAGGTAGAGGCCGATCAACGTCAGGATGATGTTGGTCGGGCTCGACAGCATGTTTTCGCGGATCCAGGCCACCGGGCCGCGCACCGATGATGGCGCGGGGCTTGGCTGGAGGGTTTCGCTGCGAACGAAGGCGACAGATGAAGAAGTTGTCATGTCAGCATCCTCACCGTTCAACCAGCGCCACACGGGCGTTGTAGATGTTCATAACCAGCGAGGTCAGCAGGCTGAGCGTGAGGTAAACCGCCATGGTGATTGCCACCACTTCCACCGCCTGCCCCGTCTGGTTAAGCACCGTGCCGGTGAACACCTGGACAAGGTCCGGATACCCGATGGCCACAGCCAATGATGAGTTTTTCGTCAGGTTGAGGTAGTTCGACGTCAGGGGCGGGATGATGACCCGCATGGCTTGCGGAATGACCACAAGCTTCAGTGTCGGTCCTGAGCGAAGACCCAGCGCATTGGCTGCTTCCGACTGGCCCTTCGACACGGCCAGAATGCCGGCGCGCACCACTTCAGCGATAAAGCCCGCCGTGTAGGTGGTGAGGCCAACCAGCAGCGCCACGAATTCAGGAAAAATCTGGATGCCGCCGCGCAGGTTGAAGCCTGCGAGTTCAGGATAGATGAATGAAACCGGGCGCCCCGTGACGAAATAGACCAGAAGCGGCAGGCCAAGGACCAGCCCAAGTGCGACCAGCCCGATCGGATATTGCTGGCCAGTCTCCTTCTGCCTTGCCTTGGCCCAGAAGCGGAATGCAATGGCACCAATGATGCCAAATAGCAGCGACCAGAGGATCAGGCTGCCACCTGGGCCCAGCACCGGGTCCGGCACATAAAGGCCGCGATTGTTCAGCATGAACCCGAGCGGCAGCTTGATCGAGTCGCGCGCACCTGGCAGCGGCTTCAGCACCGCGTTGTACCAGAAGAACAGCTGCAGCAGCAGCGGCAGGTTGCGGATGACCTCGACATAGATCATCGCGATCTTGGAGATGATCCAGTTGTTCGACAGTCGCGCCACGCCCACCGAAAAACCGAGGAATGTCGCCAGAACAATGCCAATGGAGGCCACAAGAAGCGTGTTCAGCAGGCCCACGTAGAAAGCGCGTCCGTAGGTGCCGGTCGCGGCGTCATAGCTGATGAGCTTCTGGTTGACGTCGAAGCCAGACGAGTTCCACCAGAAGCCGAAGCCGGAGGCGATCTTCTGCGCCCGCAGGTTCTCGACCGCGTTGCTACCGGCCTCATAGAACAGAAAAAGCACAAAGCCCAACAGCGCCGCCTGATAGACGATGCCCCGGATCTTCGGGTCATAGAGCAGCGAAGCCTTGGCTGGCTGCGCTCCTTTCGACGATGCGGATGATGGCACTGTTGACACGAAATCCCCCTTAAAGCCCCTGAACCGGGCACCCTGGCGATGCTGTTGCCAACATCGCCGGGCGCTCTTTTGGTCCCGACCAATTCCAGAACAAACGGCAAGCGGCGCGCGGTGTCAGAAAACCCTCACGCGCCGCTCGCAAGCAAGGTGTCGATCAGCGGATCGGCGGAGCGTATTGCAGGCCGCCCTTGGACCAGAGCGCATTCAGGCCGCGCGCGATCTTGAGGCGCGAGCCCATGCCGACATTGCGCTCGAAGCTTTCGCCATAATTGCCGACATGCGTGATGATGCGCACGGCCCAGTCATTGGTCAGGCCGGCAGCTTCACCAAATTTGCCTTCGGTGCCCAGGAGGCGCTTGATCTCCGGGTTCTCCGACTTCATCATCTCGGCCAGATTGACCTTGGTCACACCGAGTTCCTCGGCCGTGACCATCGCATAGTAGCTCCACTTCACCACGTCGAACCACTGGTCGTCATTGTGACGCACAGTCGGCCCCAATGGCTCCTTCGAGATGATCTCGGGAAGCACGATGTGGTCATCGGCATTGGCGAGCTTGAGACGCTCGGCGTAGAGACCGGAGGAGTCGGTGGTGAAGGCGTCGCAACGGCCGGCATCATAGGCCTTCACGGTCTCGTCATTGGTGGCGAAGGCGACGACCTCATATTTCAGCTTGTTGGCGCGGAAGAAATCCGCGAGATTCAGCTCAGTGGTCGTACCCTGCTGCGTGCAGATAGATGCACCAGCCAGCTGGAGTGCGGAATTGATGCCCAGCTTCTTGCGGACCATGAAGCCCTGACCGTCATAATAGTTCACAGGGCCGAAGTTCAGGCCGAGAGAGGTGTCGCGCGACATTGTCCATGTGGTGGTGCGCGACAGCATGTCGACCTCGCCGGCCTGCAGCGCGGTGAAACGATCCTTGGCTGAGAGCGAGACGAACTTGATCTTGTTCGGGTCATTGAAGATGGCAGCCGCCACCGCACGGCAGACATCGACATCAAGCCCGGTCCAGTTGCCCTGGGCGTCCGGAATGCTGAAACCGGCAAGGCCAGTGCCCACGCCGCAATTCAGCATGCCGCGGGTCTTGACCTGCGCCAGCGTGTTGGCACCTTGTGCCTGCGCTGCGCCAGCCGCGAACAAAGAAGCGCCTGCCAAAGCGGCAATTGCTGCAAAAGTCTTCATGTTACTCTCCCCATTTTTGACCAAAGATCCGGTTCACCCGGCTTTCTTTGCAAGGACCAGGCCAAAACGGCTGGGCCTTGGAAAAAAAGCGATCAGAGATAAAAGGGCGCTTCCGGCGAAGGAAGCGCCCTCGATAATTCTAGAAAATCAACGCACCGGCGGGGCGTATTGCAAACCACCCTTGGTCCAGAGCGCATTCTGGCCACGGGCGATCTTCAAGCGCGAACCCATGCCGACATGGGCTTCGAAAGACTCGCCGTAATTCCCGACATGCTTGATGACCTGATAGGCCCAATCAGTCTTCAGGCCGAGCATTTCGCCGAACTTGCCTTCGGTGCCGAGCAGACGCTTGATCTCCGGGTTGGCGGATTTCAGCATCTCGTCAACATTGGCCTTGGTCACGCCGAACTCTTCGGCATTGATCATGGCGAAGTGGACCCATTTCACAAGGTTGAACCAGGCCGCATCATTGTTGCGGGTCGAGGGCCCAAGCGGCTCCTTCGAGATGATCTCCGGCAGCACCATGTGATCGTCCGGCGCAGTCAGCTTCAGGCGCTCGGCGTAAAGACCGGAAGCATCTGTGGTGAAGGCGTCGCAACGGCCGGCGTCATAAGCCTTGATGGTCTCGTCCGAAGAAGCGAAGGTCACGACTTCATATTTCAGCTTGTTGGCGCGGAAGAAGTCGGCAAGGTTCAGTTCGGTGGTTGTGCCCTGCTGGGTGCAGACCGAAGCGCCGTCAAGCTTGAGGGCCGAGGCCACATTCAGCTTCTTGCGGACCATGAAGCCCTGGCCATCATAATAGTTGACGCCGGTGAACATGATGCCGAGCGAAGCGTCGCGCGTCAGCGTCCAGGTCGAGTTGCGCACGAGCACATCGACTTCGCCTGACTGAAGCGCGGTGAACCGATCCTTCGAGGAGAGCGGGATGAACTTCACCTTGCTCGGGTCGTTGAAGATGGCAGCCGAGATGGCACGGCAATAATCGACATCAAGGCCCGTCCAGTTGCCCTGGGCATCCGGCAGGCCAAAACCGGCCAGGCCCGTGTTGGAACCACAGTTCAGAACGCCGCGCGCCTTCACCTGATTGAGCGTCGACGGCGCCTGCGCCGAAACGGCGGTCGCTGCAACCGCCAGGCCAAGGCCGGCGAGCGTTGCTGCAAGCATTTTCTTCATGAATGTCTCTCCCGATTGTTGTCCCGTGCGTGCCTCGTTGCACGCGCGGATCTACCGAATTGCTGCCTGAACATTTCTGCACAGCGGCTATGCAAATTTCGCACGGGCGATGTGCCAGACGCATTTCACAGCGTCAAGCGAAAGCCACGCGCCTCAAGGCATGTGCCAGAGGAATTCTGGCATTCGCAAACCTCATGGAACCCATCACATGCCAGTTTGCCGGGGTGGTCAAGACCGGATGATGCGTTACAAGTCGATTATCAGCCAACTCATCTGCGCACGGTCAAAAACTCCATGAAAAAAATGAGCCTTTCCGAACTCGCAACCTTTGGCGAGAAGACGCGCCTTGTTCTCGCCGGGCGCGACCCGGTGGACAGCTTCGGTTTCGTCAATCCGCCCATCGTGCGCGGCTCGACCGTGCTTTTCCCAACCATGGACGATTTTCTCCACCGCCGCGGGCGCTTCAGCTACGGCACGAAGGGCAACCCGACGATCGATGCGCTGGAAATGGCTCTCAATGCGATGGAGCGCGGATCAGGCGTCGTCGTCTGTCCATCTGGCCTCCTCGCCTGCACCTTGCCGCTGCTGGCCTTCCTGTCGGCAGGCGATCATCTGCTGGTCACCGACAGCGTTTACCGTCCGACGCGAAACTTCGCAGAAAGCATGCTCAAGCGCATGGGCATCGAGACCAGCTACTACGATCCGGCGATTGGCGCTGGAATCGCCGAGCTGATGAAGCCCAACACGAAGGCGATCTGGACAGAGGCACCCGGGTCACAGACCTTCGAGATGCAGGACATTCCAGCCATTGCGAAAGCGGCCCATGCAAAGGGCGCCATCGTGATGATGGACAACACCTGGGCGACGCCGACCTTCTTCGACTCACACAAGCACGGCGTCGACATCTCCATCCAGGCCGGCACGAAATACTATGCCGGCCATTCCGACGTGCTGATCGGCACGATCTCGGCGCGCACGCCCGAGCAGTTCAAGACACTGCGCACCAGCTGGGAAGATCTCGGCGTCATCATCGCGCCGGAAGATGCATTCCTGACCCTGCGCGGCATCCGCACCATGCCGATCCGCCTGAAAGAGCAGATGCAATCTGGCATCGCGATGGCGAAATGGTTCGAAGCTCGCCCGGAAGTCGCCCGCGTCATGCACCCGGCGCTGGAGAGCGACCCTGGCCATGCCATCTGGAAGCGCGACTTCACCGGCGCATCGTCACTCTTCGGCGTTGAACTCAAACCGGTGAAAATGGCAGCCGTTGGCGCGATGCTGGACGGATTGCAGCTCTTTGGCATGGGTGCATCCTGGGGCGGCTATGAGAGCCTCGCCCTGCCCTTCGATTGCGCAGGCTATCGCACTGCCACCAAGCCCGACTTCAAGGGCCCGACGCTGCGCATCCATATCGGGCTGGAAGACATTGCCGATCTGCAAGCCGACTTGGCTGCAGGTTTTGATCGCTTGCGCGCTGCCGCCTGAGACTCAGGGCGCAAGCCAGGTGCTTTCGGCACCCTCAGCCGTGCGCATGTACCGCGCACGGCGATGGCCGGCATGGGCAAGATAGAGCCATTCCAGTGACGCGACAGACAGCTGGACCGCTGCAAAATTGGCGCGGCCCTGCGCCACGTCGTCAGTCTGGTCCGGCAACGAAAACGCGCCGCCATTGGCAATGGCCTGACCTGGCGCCGGCGCACTGCCATAGCAAATCTGGCTGAAACTGCGCGAGGCGCCCCAGGCCGCATCCGCCACGGCATCATCCGTATGCACCTTGGCCACACCCTCGACCCTGATCTGGATCTTGGCACCCGGATCATAGGCCAGCAGCGAGATGCGGTGGTCCTCGCCGAGTTCGCGCACCTTGTCGGAGCGCCGGTCAGTATGGAACCGCAATGTCCAGTTCTCGGGGTCGGCACCGCGCAGGATCACTGTGCGCAACCGTGGCCGTCCATCGCTGCCAATCGTTGCCACCGTCGGTGCGTGACAGGGCGAGCGCCTGTCAGCCACGCCGCGCACCAGCATGCGCCAGGCATGCACAAGCGAGCCGCTCAGGTCGTCATAGAAATCCGGACTCGGTTCGCGCGTCATTCGGGCTTGGCTGGCTGCGTGTTAGCGTCCTGCATTCGGGCCTGCAGTTCCTTGGCCTGCAGTTCCTTGGCCTGCAACGCGTTGGCCTGCTTGCGCTGTTTCAGCACCAGCATGATGTTGCGGACATAAATGAAAATGGCCAACGCCTGGCCCATGATGATGATCGGCTCGCGTCGCGCAATGCCATAGACCAGCGTCATGAGGCCGCCGCCCATCGAGAACAGCCAGAACGCCATCGGGATGACGCTGCGTCCTTCCCGCTCGCTGGCAATCCACTGCACAAGGAAACGTGCGGTGAAGAGCAGCTGGGCAGCGATGCCGAAGGCCAGCCAGAAATCAAACTTTGCCACGAAGACATCATAGAGATAGGCGCTGATTTCCTGCCCGATGTTGATGATCATCATGGGGTCAAGCCTCGACCTGCGGCACGCGCCGGCGCCGCTTGATGAGCCAGCGCACACCAACCAGATCACCAATGCCGACCCAGAGCCTGTCAAAGAAACCGTAATTCGAGACACCCGTCAGGCGAGGCCGGTCTTTCACGTCGACATGGCCAAGCGTGTAGCCCTCTCGAACGACGAGCGCCGGCATGAAGCGGTGCAGCGCATCAAAATACGGCAAGGCCAGATAGACCTCCCGGTGAAAACACTTCAGCCCGCAGCCCGTATCGCGGGTCGAGTCCTTCAGCACCCAGGACCGCACGCCGTTGGCGATTCTCGATTGCATCTTCTTGAAGCCCGTGGCCTTGCGACCCAGCCGCTGGCCTTGAACCAGCCCCATGGCCGGTCCGCCTGCAGCAAGCGCTGCCAGCATCGCCGGGATAAAGGACGGATCATTCTGGCCGTCGCCATCCAGCGTCACGATCACGGGTGCCCGTGCATGCCTGACACCGGTGCGCACGGCGGCGCTCTGCCCGCAGGACTGCACATGCTTCAGCTGCCGCAGCCAAGGACGCGTGGCGATCAGGTCGTCGAGAACGGCGGCCGTGCCATCTGTCGAGCCATCGTTGACATAGATCAGCTCGAATGGGCCGACAGGGCCGCATGCCGCCTCAATGTCCGCGACCAGTGGCGCAACATTGCCCTCCTCATTGCGCACAGGCACAACCACGCTGAAGCGCGGCACAGGCAACTGCGTGATCTGGGCATTGGTGTCGACAGTGGCGTTCACAGCGGTATGGTTTCCCGGCTCAGGTGTTGATGCGGCGCCTGCTTTGCGCGGCAGATTGGGGCAAGGTCAAGTCCGGATGCGCAAACGGCGCTATTCTGTCCGCGCAATCACGGCGATGTCGAGCTTTCGACCGCCATTGATGTTGAAGCCCGAAACGCGCGTGATCAACCGCGTTTTTGTGCCTGTGCGTGCGAGCTCAGCATCGAAAGTGGCCTGCTGGCGCGCTTCAACAAGCGCCACGCGGCAGCCAGGCGCGGCCAAAAACTGAGCAGCGCCTGTGCCGTCCGGAGCCATGGCGAGTTCGGTCCCGACCAGAAACACCAGGCTTGGCTCGCGATAGCCTGCCGTGATGACCTGGCGCTCACCGCAAGGCACAGCCGCCACAGCCTCAGCCAGGCGCGGCGACAGCTTGAGCGAACGCAGCACGGGCACGCCAAAGCTGTAGACACCCAGGCTGACAACAACGCTGGCCAGCACGCCGTGCCAGAGCGCGCCCTGTGCATCGCCGCGCGCAAACGTCCGCACGGCCAGCACCGCCAGAACGAGCGCGATCAGCAGTAGCGGAATCGCAATGAACGCCATGGATCGGTCGAGAATCCAGGCTCCCGCCCCGGTGCCAACCAGCAGCATGGCCGGAATCAACGCCATGAGGCTGGCTGTCAGCACAGCGCCACGTCGGCGGGGATCAAGAGCGCCAGCCGCCAGTGCCAGCATCGCGAGAGCAGCCAGCGCCGGATAAAGCGGCAGCACGTAATGCGGCAGCTTGGTCGGCACCAGCTCGAAGACCAGCCATGACGGCAGCACCCAAGCCGCCAGAAAGGCAACTTGCGGCGTCCGGCGGTTCTGCCAGCCGAAGGGCAGCGCCATGGCGGCCAGGGCCGCCGCTGGCCAGAAAGTGCCGAAGAAGATCAGCAGATAAAGCCCCGGAGGCCCGCCATGCTTTTCCTGGCCCTCAGTGACCTTGCCCAGCATGTCCTTGCCAACGCTCTCGGCAAAGAAGGCGCCGCCCGTCTTCCAGGCAATGGCGAGGACCCAGGGCAGCACCACCAGCAGGCAGATGAGCAGGCCCTTGCCCGGCTTCAGCGCCATGAACCAGCGGAACGAACGCTCCTTGAGCGACAGCACCAGCACCGCCAGCCCCCAGACCATCGGCACGATCGGCCCCTTGATGAGCAGCGCCAGCGCCGTGGCTGACCAGAAGATCAGCCAGTTGCGCTCATGCAGGGCAAAGGGCAGCGCGCGTTGCCAATCCAGCCAGACGCGCGCCAAGGCCCCCATGGTCGCAACCGCACAGGCCGCCAGCAGCGCATCGGTCTTGGCCAGCCGCGCCTCGACGCCCAGCAGGATCGAGGCTGCCATGAGGGCTGCGCCCAGAAGCGCCAGCGGCGGCGTGGTGAAAGCCAGCAGCGCCCAGTAAGTCAGCAGCACGGCAGCAATGGCGCCGATCAGTGATGGCAGCCGGTAAAGCCAGAT
>JANMMX010000313.1:0-2079 GCA_031373605.1 Allobosea sp.
CCCTCGTTGCGGGCATTGCGAATGAGGGTCGCCCCCAAGGCAATGGAGATGTTGGCGCTCGCGTCCGAGCTGGCATTGTCGACGACAATCATGCGCACGCCCTCGCCTGCCAGCGCGGTCAGGCAATCGGGCAGCGCATGGGCACTGTCAAAAGCCACGACAATGGCGGTGACGAGGTCGCTGGCGAGATTGATAGGCGGCATCAGCGTCCTTTGGCTGGCATTGTGCCAAGGATCAAGAGGCAGTCGAGATGCATGCTCTTGCAGCCCGACACAATCGTCTTTCCGGGGCAGCGCTGCGCGCTGAACCCGGAACCCATACCCGGGATTTTCGCAGAAAGAGCCAAGAATCTATGTGTGCCTTGGATTGACTGTGCGTATGGGTTCCGGGCTCCGCGTGCCGCGTCCCCGGAATGACGACGGAGTTAACGCGTCAGGCGGTTCAGCTCGCCCTGCACGGCAGCCCGTTCCCAGGCGCTGCAGGCCTGCGGCGCATTGTAGGAGCGCACGGCAGCCTGCGCGCCGGCCTGGCGGAACACAGGGCGCTCATCGGCGCGCAAACGTGCTGCCACCCGCGCGCGCTCGACGCGCAGGCCACAATCATAGCCGCGCGACACCTGGGCTGCGGCATATTCCGGCGTGCCCGGCACATGGGCCACGCTCTGGCAGCCGCTGATGGCTGCAGCAGAGATCAGCACCGGCACAAGGGAGCGAAAACGCAACATCGAACCAGCAAACCCTCAGAGACCTTCGAACGTGCCCTTGCCGAAAGCCGTCATGCGGCCCTTCAGCGTCACGCGTTCTTCGGGTGTGCAGGGCACGGGCTTGAGCCGCTGGTTCACAGTCGCGCCTTCCGACACGGTGATATAGGTCGAGCGAGCGCTGCTGATCTGCGCGTCAGACACGCCCTTTTCACGCTCGGTCTTCAGGAACGCGTCCAGCAGCCCGGCCTTCGGCGTCGCCGCGCGGCAGCTGGAGGCGCGCGACACGACATTGGCCAGCTCGGCGGCGCGCGAGGCGCTGGGGTTGGCCGGGCCGACGCAGGCGCCAAGGGCGCTGAGCACAAGGGCAAGCGCGCCCGGTTTCAGGACGATAGCAGACGAAATGCGCATGGTCAGCCGTTCTTTTCTGGGAGGTTGAGGCGAATGTGCAGCTCGCGCAGCTGCTTGTTGGAGGCCTCCGAAGGCGCCCCCATCAGCACATCCATCGCCTGCTGGTTCATCGGGAAGAGCGAGATTTCGCGCAGGTTCTGCACACCGCAGATCAGCATGACGATGCGGTCGACGCCCGCTGCCATGCCGCCATGGGGCGGCGCGCCATACTGGAAGGCACGATACATGCCGCCGAAGCGCTCGATCACCGTCTCTTCGCCATAGCCTGCAATCTCGAAGGCCTTCACCATCGCATCGGGCTTGTGGTTGCGGATGCCGCCTGACGCGATCTCGAAGCCGTTGCAGGTGATGTCATACTGGAAGGCCTTGATGGCGACCGGGTCCATCGTCTGCATCGCCTCCATGCCGCCCTGCGGCATGGAGAACGGGTTATGCGCGAAATCGACCTTCTTCTCGTCCTCGTTCCACTCGAACATCGGAAAATCGACGATCCAGGCCAGCGCGAAACTGTCGAGGTCGATCAGGTTCAGGTCCTCGCCCACCTTGGTGCGGGCGCTGCCTGCAAACTTGACGAACTTGGCCGGATCGCCGGCCGCGAAGAAGCAGGCATCGCCTGCGCCCAGGCCCAGCTGTGCGCGGATCGCCTCGGTGCGTTCTGGCCCGATGTTGTTGGCGATTGGGCCGGCCCCCTCGCCGCCTTCACGCCACATCACATAGCCCAGTCCCGGCTGCCCCTCGCCCTGCGCCCAGGCATTCATCCGGTCGCAGAACGCGCGGGAGCCACCGCCCTTCGCAGGGATTGCCCAGACGCGGTTCTTCTCGTCTTCCAGAATGCGCGCGAAGACCTTGAAGCCCGAACCCCGGAAATGCTCGGAGACATCCTGCATCTCGATGGGGTTGCGCAGGTCCGGCTTGTCGGAGCCGTATTTCTGCATCGACACGGCATAGGGAATGCGCGGCCAGTCCTT
>JANMMX010000386.1:0-2749 GCA_031373605.1 Allobosea sp.
ACAGCCGAGCCGGAAATGCCGCCAAACAACGTGCAGGTGATGACGTTCACTTGACCCAGACCGCCGCGCAGGTGGCCGACAAGCGAGGCGGCAAACTGGATCAGCCGGTCCGCGATGCCACCGCGTATCATCAGGTCGCCCGAGTAGATGAAGAACGGGATGGCCAGCATCGCGAAGGCGTTCATGCCTGTCGACAATTGCTGGAAGACCACCACCGGCGGGATGTCGAGATAAAGCACCGTCGCCATCGAGGCGAGGCCGAGGCAGAACGCCACCGGCACACCCATCAGGAGAAGGACCGTGAAGGAAAGGAAGAGAATTGCGATCGCCATCGGATCAGGCCTCCCCGCCAAGGCGGCCCATTTTCAGTGGCATCGGTTCAGGTGGAACCTTGGTGAAAAACAGCAGCAGCTTCTCGATCGAGAACAGGGCGATGAGAAAGCCACCGCCAATGATGGGGACATAATCCCAGCCCTTTGAAATGCCGATCATCGGCAGCCGGTCGCTCCAGACTTTCGCGGCAAGCTGCCAGCCAAACCAGACCATGCAGAGCGCGAAGAACAGCACCAGCGTCTCGTTGGCGACCACGAGCAGGGACTTCCACCGGCCTTGCGCATAGTGCAGGCCAATGTCGAAGCCCATATGGTCGAGCTCGCGCACACCGACCGCACCGCCGAGCAGGATGAACCAGAGCATCAGGAACAGCGAGACAGGTTCGCCCCATGTCGGCGTCGCATTCAGCACGTATCGGCCGAACACGGTCCAGGCGACGATCGCCGTCATGGCAACCAGACCAGCCCCGGCAATCAGCAAGGCCAGCAGGCTGATGCGGGCATTGAGCCATGTGAGCAGTTTGGCGATGGCGGTCATGAGATGTCCCGAGATGAGCGACAGACGTCTTTGGCAGCCGCCAGGTGGCGGCTGCCCTTGGCTCTAGAACAGGTTTCGTGCCTTTCGGGCGCGAATGTCAGGCGTCGCAAGCGCCTGACAGTTCAGCTCACTTGACGGCCTGGATGTCGGCAACCAGCTTCTTCAGCGCAGCGTCGGTGACAAAGCGGTCATAGACCGGCTTCATGGCGTCGATGAAAGGCTGTTTCTCGACGGCGTTGACAACGGCACCGCCGGCCTTGACCTTGGCTTCCGAGGCCTTCTCGCGTGCATCCCAGAGGCCGCGCATGACGGCGACGGATTCCTTCGCCGCGGCCTTCATGATGTCCTGGTCTTCCTTCGAGAGCTTGTCGAAGCTGCGCTTGGACATGACCAGAACTTCCGGTGACAGCGAGTGCTCGGTCAGCGAATAGAATTTCGAGACCTCGAAATGCTTGGTCGATTCAAAAGACGGCCAGTTGTTCTCGGCGCCATCGATCACGCCCGTCTGCAGCGCCGAGTAGACCTCGCCGAAAGCCATGGGTGTGGCGTTTGCGCCCAGCGCCGAAACCAGCGCCACGAACATGTCGGACTGCTGCACGCGGATCTTCAGGCCCTTCATGTCGGCGGGCGAGGTGATCGGGCGCTTGGAGTTGTAAAATGAGCGCGAGCCGGAATCATAGAAGGCCAGACCCACCAGGTCATGCTTCTCGAACTCCTTCAGGATGCTGTCACCGATCGGGCCATCCATCACGGTGCGCATATGGGCGACCGAGCGGAAGATGAAGGGCAGGGACGGCACATTGGTGGCCGGGATCAGGTTGTTGAACGGCGCCATGTTGATGCGGTTGATGTCGATGACACCAAAGCGGGTCTGCTCGATGGTGTCCTTCTCGTTGCCGAGCTGGGCCGAGTGGAACACGTTGATCTTGAGGCGGCCCTTGGTGCGCTCTTCCAGCAGCTTGCTGATGTGGCGCACGGCCTCGACGGTGGGGTAATCCGTCGGGTGGATGTCGGTCGAGCGCAGCGTGGTCTGGGCCTGCGCGCCGGAGAATGTTGCCATGGCCAGAACACTGGCAGCAGCGGCAAGGGTGGTGAGTGTGCGGCGTGAAATCATGCGAGGAATCATGGTCGTCTCCCTTTGTTGTTCTAGGCTTGTTTCTGGTTGTGTCAGGCGTCGTCACGAAAGGCTTGGGTCAAAGAAAATCTTCCCGCATCGGGGTGAAACTGTCGAGCAGGCGGCCGGCTTCGATGGCCACAACCCCATGCACGATGTTGGTCGGCACGAAGAATGTATCACCGGCACCGAGCCTGCGCGTCTCGCCACCAATGGTCACGTCAAACACGCCGCTCTCGATCAGCGAGCATTGCAGATGCGGGTGCTGATGCGGCACTCCGATGGCGCCCGCCTCGAAATCGACATGCACCAGCATGACGCTGGCATCATGGGACAGGACCTTGCGACGGATGCCGCCGCCAAGCTCCAGCCAAGGCAACTGGCTGCCGTGAAAGAACGGCTGGCCGCTGGTGTTTTCGGGAAGCGTTTCAAAGGTCATCGCGCAAGCCATCCTCCGTCGACCGGGATCACGGTGCCGTGGACATAGTTCGCCGCCTCGCTCGCGAGGAACACCGCCGCGCCGCCAATGTCCTCCGGCTTGCCCCAGCGCGCTGCCGGAATGCGCGCAAGGATCGCGGCATTGCGATCAGGGTCCGCCACCAGCGCCTGCGTGTTGTTGGAGACGATATAGCCCGGCGCAATCGCATTCACGTTGATCCCCTTTGCCGCCCATTCATTGGCAAGGAGCCGCGTGATCCCCGCGACGCCACCCTTGCTGGCTGTGTAGGACGCGACCCGCATGCCGCCCTGGAACGAGAGCAGCGA
>JANMMX010000411.1:0-2051 GCA_031373605.1 Allobosea sp.
TGCGCGAGATCGCAGCCGAGACCCGCCAGCCGCTGGCTGTGCTCGTGGCCGAGATCGATGCCGGGCGCGGAGGCGACAACCTGTCGTCAGCGCTCAGGTTGCATGTGCTGGCGCATTTTCGGACGGGGCGAGATCTTGTCCAAAACGGCAACCCAACCGCTTCCTGATTGCGCATGCCTTGGTCGTGAACAGCAAAAGTGCGCGCATTTACGATGCGGGTTAATGAGCCTCGCCGATAACTTCTTCTGCGCCGGGTCAAGGTTCAACGGAACGATCAATCGAATGCGGAATGCCACCCGCGTTCGTTGTGGGCGCTGTCCCAAAACAGCCACTCCAGCATCGTGGAGTGGCGGAAAGCCTTGCGCATCGCCAGCCGCGTCGCCTCGGATGCCGAGGCAGCGAGTGCATCGGTCAACGTGATCATCCTGTGCACAGCCAGTTCAAATTCCTCACCGGCATAGGTGTCGATCCACGCCTTGTAGGGGTTTTCGGCAACGGACCGGGCGCTGATTCCCTTGCCTACATCCATGTATATCCAAAAACAGGGCAGCAGGGCGGCCACGGCAACGGCAAAACTTTCGACGGCGGCAATCCTGATGAGATAGCTCACATAGTGATCGCACACGGGCGTTGGCGTTGAAGCCGAAAACTCGGCGGCCGAGACGCCGAAGGCTTTGAAATAGGTTTCATGCAGTTGGCGTTCGACATGGATGGCGCCTGCGGCAGCACTTGAAAGCATAGCGACCTGTTCAGCTGTGTCAGCCTTCGCCGCGGTCAATGCGAGTGCCCTTGCAAAGCCTTCGAGATAATGTGCATCCTGGACGATGTAATGCCGGAACGGCTCGGGCCTAAGGATACCGTCGCGCAATTGGGTGTTGAAGGGCATCGCAGAAATCGCTGCGATCAGTCTGTTGTTGTTTGACCATAATGTTTGCGAAAAGCTCATGATGCCAAGAAATCCTTGCGCTGCGACGGGTTGCTGGGTTTCACCACCAGGCATGGAAGTGATGGCCCGGGCCGTGGCCCGCGCCAATCTGAAGACGGCTTGAGGCTGCAATCGCGGCAGTGATGTACCCCTTGGCAGCGCGACAGACTTCTTCCAGCACCAGCCTCTTGGCGGGACCGGCTGCAATCGCCGATGACAGGGTGCAGCCCGTGCCGTGAACATTCGAGGTTGCGATGCGCGGCGTGGCGAAACGGTGCCTCGCAGACCGCGTCAAAAGAATATCCGCGCAATCTTCGCCCGTGCCATGGCTGCCCTTGATCAAGACGGCCTGCGCGCCTGCCCGAACCAACGCGCGTGCCTGGTGTTCCATCTCCGGTTCGCTGGCCGCGATGGGCAGTCCCGTCAGCGCTGCAGCCTCATGCAGGTTTGGCGCGATGAGCAATGCGTGCGGAATGAGGTCCGACATCAACGCCTTGAAGGCGGACGCGCGCAGCAACAGATCACCTGATGCCGCAACCATCACCGGATCGAGAACAATGGGCAATGCCTGGGCTGCCTCGACCCCGTCCGCGACGGCGCAGATCGTGCTGCGCCGCGACTGCATGCCGATCTTGATCGCTTTCACATCAAGATCGCGCAGCACAGATGCAAGTTGCTGGCGAACAAAGGCGCCCAACACATCGAAAACGCCCTGAACGCCAAGTGTGTTCGGCGCGGTCAACGCGGTCATAACGCTCGCGCCGTAAACGCCGAGTGCGGAAAATGTCTTCAGATAAGCCTGGATGCCCGCGCCTCCGCCAGAGTCTGAGCCCGCAATGGTCAAAGCAATTGCAGTCATAAACCACGCTCGCCCGTGTTCATGGCCCGCTCACGCGCTCGTTCTTGCCCGGCGCGGGCGGCATCAACAGTTGTGCGCAACAGACGCGCGGCCGCTTCCGGATCGTCCGTTCCCGCGATTGCAGCCACCACGGCCACACCGGCTGCGCCTGCGGCCAAGGCAGGGGCAACGGCTTCGACCGACATCCCGCCAATGGCCACCACGGGTCTCCGGCTCAGGCGGATGCAGGCGGCAAGCCCGGCGATGCCCATGGGCTCAGTGGCATCT
>JANMMX010000427.1:0-1894 GCA_031373605.1 Allobosea sp.
GTGTGCGCGAAGTGATGTTCGAGGGCGTCAACACCGGCGAGAAGGATTTCTCGGCGCTGGTCTCGAAGATCAAGGCCGCGCAGGTCGACTTCCTGTACTGGGGCGGCTTGCACACCGAGCTGGGTCTTATCATCCGCCAGATGCGCGACCAGGGCCTCAAGGTGACCGCGATGGGCGCTGATGGCATCACATCGGATGAGTTTGCGACGATTGGCGGGCCGGGCACAGTCGGTACGCTGATGACCTTCCCGCCTGATCCGCGCGCCCGTCCGCAAGCGGCTGCCGTGGTGAAGAAGTTCGAGGCCAAGAAGTTCAATCCGGAAGCCTATACGCTCTACTCCTATGCCGGGGTCGAGATCTTCAAGCAGGCGGCGGAAGGAGCAAAATCGCTCGATCCGAAGAAGATGGCCGAGTTCATGAAATCCGGCGTCACCTTCAAGACGGTGATTGGCGATATTTCCTACAACAAGAAGGGCGACATCACCCGCCCTGACTACGTGGTCTACACGTGGAAGCAGGTCGGTGACAAAATCACCTACGTCCAGAACTGAGGGCATTGCCATCGGCGGTGGAACAATTCCCTTGTGGCATCGCTGTGTCCTGCAGGGCCGTCTGGTCGATACCCGGGCGGCCCTGATTGCATGTCATGGAGCGGTTTACAGCTTCAGCGCAGCCTGCAGCAGGCGCTGCGTGTAGGCTGCCTGCGGGCGCTCGAACACGTCGTCGGCTGTGCCGCGCTCGATCACCTTGCCATCCTTCATCACCAGCACAGTATCGGCCATGGCACGCACCACGGCCAGGTCATGGCTGATGAACAGGTAGGACAGGCCATGCGCCTCCTGCAGGCGCTTCAGCAGTGCGACGATGGATTTCTGCACCGTTCGGTCGAGTGCCGAGGTCGGCTCGTCAAGGATCACCACGGCGGGGTTGAGGATCATGGCGCGGGCGATGGCGATGCGCTGGCGCTGGCCGCCGGAGAATTCATGCGGGTAGCGGTTGCGCTGCGCCGGATCGAGTTCGACTTCGATGAGCGCGTTCGCAGCCCGCGCCTCCCGCTCGCGGCGGGTGAGTTCGGGGGCGTGCACCAGCAGACCCTCGGTGATGATATCGCCCACATTCATGCGCGGCGAGAGTGAGCCGAACGGGTCCTGGAACACCACCTGCAGGCGCTTGCGCAGCGGGCGCATCTCGCCGACGGACAGGCCTGAAAGAGACCTGTCCTCGAAGCGGATCATCCCGGCACTTGGCACAAGTTTCAGGATTGTCTTGCCAAGTGTCGACTTGCCGGAACCTGACTCGCCAACAATGCCGATGGTCTGGCCGCGCCGCAGCGTGAGATCAACGCCGTCAACCGCGCGGATCTCGGTGCGGGTCCGGCCCAGAAACCCGCGCTTCATGGCAAAGGTGACGCGCACATCCCTGGCCTCGACCATGATCGGCGCATCAGCGGCAGGAAGCGCCTTGCGCCCTTCAGGTTCTGCCGCCAGCAGCATCTGCGTGTAGGGATGCTGCGGCGCGGCGAAGAGCGTTTTCGCCTCGCCATGCTCCACCACCTCGCCATGGCGCATGACATAGACGCGGTCCGCGTATTTGCGGACGATACCCAGATCATGCGTGATCAGGATCACCGCCATACCAAGCCGCTGGCGCAATTCGGCGATGAGCTGGAGAATCTCGGCCTCGATGGTGACATCCAGCGCCGTGGTCGGTTCGTCGGCAATGAGGATATCGGGGTTGTTGGCCAGCGCCATGGCAATCATGATCCGCTGGCGCTGGCCGCCGGAGAGTTCATGCGGGTAGCTGCCCATCCGCTCTTCTGGTTGGGGGATTTTCACCAGCGTCAGAAGTTCCAGCGCCCGCAGCCGCGCTGCCGTTCTCGACAGGTTCTGGTGGC
>JANMMX010000441.1:0-5975 GCA_031373605.1 Allobosea sp.
ATGCATGCCGCCTGGCAGGGCCTGCCGCTGCGCGTGCGCTTCTATCGCTCAAAGCTCTACATGAGCATCCTTCCGGTGCTGCTGCTGGCGCTTGTCATCGGTTTCATTGGTGCGGTTCTGGGCATTGGCGGTGGCTTCATCATGGTGCCGGCACTGATCTATCTCTTCGGCGTTCCGGCTGCGGTCGTGGTCGGCACATCGCTGTTCCAGATCCTCATCACGATGACGGCTGCCACCATGATGCATGCCGTCACGAACCAGTCGGTCGACATTGTGCTGGCCCTGCTGCTCATCATTGGTGGCGTCATTGGCGCCCAGCTGGGTGCGCGCGCGGCGCGCAACATGAAGGCAGAGTCGTTCCGGCTGCTGCTGGCTCTGCTGATTCTGGGTGTCGGTCTGCGCTTTGCGGTCGATCTGGTCGGCAGGCCGACAGAGATGTTCTCGGTCACCACGCAAGGTGCACCATGAGGCAGTGGCGAGCCACCTGCTCGGAACAATCTGTTCAAGGCGTCTTGCGCCATGTTGTCGCAATGGGAGCACTTGTCGTGGTGTCGGCTCTGCCAGCTCAGGCCGAGACCATGATTGTCGCGCTGTCCTCGCACCGGATCGCGATCACCTCCAACTATACGGGCGCACAGCTGGCGGTGTTCGGCTCCGTCGAGCGCGATGCCCGCACCATTGCGCGCGCAGACGGCTATGACATCGTCATTACCGTCAGCGGTCCGCGCCGCATGCTTGTCGTGCGCGAGAAGGAGCCCATCGGTCCGTTCTGGATCAACCGGACGCAGCGCCGCTTTGCCGACACACCAGCCTTTATCACTGTGTCCAGCAACCGTCCGACGACAGAGATTGCCGCCGATGAGGCCGGACGACGCCTTAAAATCGGCCTGGCCAATGCCCTTGTGCCACAATTGGCCGGGCTGGAGCTGGATGCGGGCGAGGCGCGGTTTCGCGATGCGCTCATCCGCGTGAAGGGCGGCGGCAACCTGTTCACTGAGACTCAGCGCGGCGTGACCTTCCTCTCACCCAGCCTCTTCACAGCACGCATCGATCTGCCAGCGACGGCGCCCACTGGCAATTACGATGTCGAGGTGATGCTGCTGGCAGGCTCCGTGCCACTCGCGCGCCAGAATACGAATTTCGAGCTGGTGAAAATGGGCATGGAACAGCGCATCGCAGCAGCCGCCAGCGACAACCGCTGGCTTTATGGGATGACCACGGTGCTGCTGGCACTGAGCTTCGGCTGGCTTGCCAATCTGCTTCTCAGGCGCGATTGAGACAGCTCACTTGCGCCACCGGCGCCGAGCCCTTTCCACTGAACCTGTTGAAAAGCGAATCCATGTCCGCCAGCGCAAAATCCCCCCTCGTGCCGATCGTCCTTGGCCTGTCCGGGCTCATTCCGTTCATCGCCTGCGCCGTGGCGCTGAGCGGCGGCTTTGCCCTGCCTCTGATTGGCGGTCCAGGCGCCACGCGCATGGCTCTGCTGGTCTATGCCATTGCCATCCTGTCATTCCTGGGTGGCGTGCGCTGGGGCATCAACATGTCGGGCAATGAGTTGCCGCGCGATTATTTCATTGCGGTCACACCGGCCCTGATCGGCTGGGCAGCCATCGGCCTGTCGCGCCCGCGCGACCTCTGGATGCTGTGCATCGCATTCGTGATCTATGGCCTGCTGGACTACGGCATGGCCTGCCGGGTGGTCGCGCCAGAATGGTATGGCCGCCTCCGGCTTTTCCTGTCTGCCATCGCCGCGATCTGCCTTGGCATCGCGGCTGCAGCGAGCTGAGCGGCTCAATCCGGCAGCAGGAAGCGCTCGCCGACGGCAAACAGCCGCTCGCTGCCAAGCATATGCGCCACCAGCCCTTGCCGGAACAGCGGCTGGAACGCGCTGTTGCGCAGGTTCAGGCCGCCAGCATAGGCGCCCATCGCGGGCAAGATGCAGCGCTGGCCTGAAACGGCAAAACAGCGACGCCTCACGCCCTTGCCCCGCAGTCTCACCTTGGCCACCGGATGCAGATGGCCCGCAATCTCTGGCCGCGCCTCGCCTGCCTCCGGCGCATGGCGCAGGATCGTGCCGCACAGCTCGATCTCGTCGCAGACCTCACCACCGAATTCGGGCATCGGCGCAGGATCATGGTTGCCGGTGACCCAGAGCCAGTCGCGTCCGGCTTGCAGGGCCGCAAGCGCCAGCCGGTCCGCCTCCACGAGGCGCAACGCTGCACCCATGTCGTGAAAACTGTCCCCCAGCGCGATGACGCGCGCGGGCTCCAGCCGGCTGATGGCCTCGACCAGCACAGCCAGGGTCGCGGCGGAATCGTAAGGCGGCAGCATGACGCCGCGTGCGGCAAAGGCCGAGCCTTTTTCCAGATGCAGATCAGCCACCACCAGCGTCCGCTCGGTGGGTAGCCAGAGTGCGCCCGAAAGGTCAGGGACCGCCTCCAGACGCCCAATGCTGATGGCGGGCGCCACAGGGGCGGGCCCGGACATCACGACTGTCGTCACAGCAAGGGTCACAGCAGCGCCTCTTCCAGCATCATCGCTTCGGCTTCAGCCAGAATGGCGTCGGCTGCCTCGCCAAACACGGCCTCGCGCCCGATTTCAAGCATGACCGAGACACCGAGCGGCGAAACGCGGTCCAGCGCTTGATGCACGATTCGACCCGTGATGCGCGAAAGCATTTGCGCCAGGCGCTGAATGTCGAGCAGCCCGGTGGCGGCATCGGCCCGCGCCGCCTGCAACAGAAGATGGTCAGGCTCATGCCGCCGCAGCACGTCATAGACCAGATCGGTCGACATGGTGACCTGCCGCCCGTTCTTCTCCTGGCCGGGAAAGCGCCGCTCGATCAGGCCAGCGATGACGGCGCAGGCGCGGAAGGTGCGCTTCATCAGCGCCGATTCCGCCAGCCACTCTTCCAGATCATCGCCTAGCATATCCTGCGCGAACAGCTCGTCGAGCGAGAGCCTGCCTGTTGCCAGCGCCTGCGAGACATCCTCCAACCCCCAGACCGCCAGGCCATAATCATTGCAGACAAAGCCCAGTGGCTTCAGGCCTGCCCGCTCGAAACGCCGGGTCAGCAGCATGCCAAGCGTCTGGTGCGCGAGCCTGCCCTCGAATGGATAGGCCACGAGATAGTGCCGGTCACCGCGCGGAAAGGTCTCGACCAGCAGGCCGGTCGCGCCCGGCAGCCGCGACTTCAGCTTTTGCGCATGAAGCCAGCTGGCAACCTCCTTCGGCAAGACATGCCAGGTTGCGGGATCAGAGATCATCTTTCGGACCCGCGCTGCCAGAAAGGTCGAGAGCGGAAACTTGCCCCCGGCATAGGAGGGGATTTTCGGGTCCGTGCCGGGCGACGTGCGCGAACAGACAACCTCATTGACGGAGATGCCCTCGAAACGCAGCACTTCGCCCGCAAAGATGAAGGTGTCGCCATTCAGCATCGTCTCGGCGAAATACTCCTCCATCTCACCGAGCACGCGCCCGCCACGGTTCAGCGTTGCTGCGCCGCCGGAGCGCGAGGGCTTGGCCCGACCCAGCCGCACCTTGAGCATGGTGGCCTCGACGATGGTGCCGACATTCATCCGGTATTGCTGGATGACGCGCGGGTGGGAGGCCCGCCAGAGCCCGTCCCTGCCCTGCCTGATCTTGGCGAAGCGCTCATAAGAGGTGAGCGCGTAGCCGCCAGTCGCGACAAAGTTCATCGCCGCATCGAACTGCGCCCGCGAGAGCCCCGCATAGGGCGAGGCGCTGCGCACTTCGGCAAACATCGCATCGGCATTGATGCCCTCGCTGCAGGCCATGCCCAGCAGGTGCTGCGCCAGCACATCAAGCGCGCCGATGCGCGGCTCCGGCGTGTCCTGTGCCGCTTCTGCCACAGCATCCAGCGCGGCACGGCACTCCAGCACCTCGAAGCGGTTGGCCGGCACAAGATACGCCCGCGAAGGCTCGTCCATGCGGTGGTTGGAGCGGCCGATGCGCTGCATCAGGCGGCTGGCACCCTTCGGCGCACCCACATTGATGACGAGATCGACATCGCCCCAGTCAATGCCGAGATCGAGCGTGGATGTGCACACCACGGCCTTGAGCCGCCCTTCCGCCATGGCCGCCTCGACCTTGCGGCGCTGGCCAACATCGAGCGAGCCGTGGTGCAGCCCGATGGGCAGGACATCATCATTCAGCGCCCAGAGTTCCTGAAAGACAAACTCGGCCTGCATGCGCGTGTTGACGAAGACGAGCGTGAGCTTGTGCGCACTGATCGCCTTGTAGATCTCGCGCATGGCGTGGCGGCCTGTGTGGCCCGCCAGCGGCAGGGTTGCTGCCGTGTCCAGAATGCTCAGATGCGCACTCGCCCCCGGCGGCACGGTGACGAGATCAGCAGGCGTCTCCTGCCCGCCCAGATAGCGCTGCAGGTCTTCCGGCTGGCGCACGGTGGCCGAGAGGCCGACCGCCGTCAGCCCGGGCGCCAGCGTTCGCAATCGGGCCAGATCGAGCGCCAGCAGATCGCCGCGCTTGGAGGTGACCAGCGCATGCAGCTCGTCCAGCACCACGCGCTTCAGCCCGCTGAAGAAGGCCCGCGCATCACGGTGCGACACCAGCAGCGCCAATTGCTCTGGCGTGGTCAGCAGGATGTCTGGCGGGCGCTCGATCTGCCGGGCGCGGCGCGAGGCCGGTGTATCGCCCGTGCGCGTCTCGACGCTGATCGGCAGTGCCATTTCGCGGATCGGCGTGTCGAGATTGCGGGCAATGTCTACGGCAAGCGCCTTGAGCGGCGAGATGTAAAGCGTGTGCAGGCTTTTCTGGGTGCCATTGCGCGTGCCCTTCGGCGTCGCGCGGCCCTCGGCCAGTTCGGTCAGCGTGGGAAGGAAACCGGCCAGCGTCTTTCCGGCACCCGTCGGCGCCACCAGCAGCGCGGAGCGGCCCGCATATGCGCGCTCCAGCAACGCCAGTTGATGCGCGCGCGCCTGCCAGCCACGCGTCGCAAACCAGTCGCGGAAGCGCTGCGGCAGCAGATCGATGGGCGGTGCATGGGACGGATCGTTCACCGGCTCTAGGTAGGGCCTGCCGTCAGTCCGGTCGAGGGGTTCAGGCCCTGGCCGCGATCAGCACGAGACCCTCGACAGCACGGTCACCATCGCGTCGCGTCACGGCTTCACCCAAAAGCAGCAGATCAAGTCCCGCCTCAGTCGTGATCCGCCGCAGGTAAGCCTCTGAATGCGCAAAGCGCTTGTCGGCGCCCAGCGCAATATCTGCATCAGGCGAGGCCTGCACTGTCACGGCGAACAGACCACCCTGCGACAAAGCATTTGCACTTGCAGCAAACACCGGCGCGAGATCGCCGATATAGACCAGCACATCCGCTGCCAGAATCAGGTCGGCGTCGGCGGCGGGCTGCTTTGCCAGAAAGGCACCCAGTTCGCCCGCCTCCAGTGCATCATAGCAACCCTTGGCTTCAGCCAGGGCGATCATGCGCGGGGAAAGATCGACGCCACTGATGCGCTGGCACGACGGCGCGAACACCTCGGCGGCAAGCCCGGTGCCGCAGCCGAGATCGATCATGTGATTGAAGGCAACCGAGCGGCCTTGCACGGCACAGACATGGCCTACCGCCTCCAGCAGAATCTCAGGGCCACGATAGGCCAGTCCCTCGCGCAGGTGCCTGTCGAAGCGCGGCGCATATTCATCGAACAGGGCCGTGACATAGGCATGGTTCTGCGAAGCGGCAGCAGAGACAGCGCCCAGCCGCGCCAGATCGAGATCAGCCCCAAGCACGCCATGTGCATCATGCGCTGCCGCCTGAGCGAAAGCTGCGATTGCTTCCGGCAGCGCGCCCGCACGCTCATGCGCCTGCGCCATAAGGAACCAGGCCGCAGCCCAATGCGGAGCTTCGCCGACCGTTTGCTGCAGAATGTCACAGGCGGCCGTCAGATCGCCATCAGCCAGTGCCGCGCGTGCCCAATCCAGCCGCCGGTCCAGCCGCG
>JANMMX010000027.1:0-1739 GCA_031373605.1 Allobosea sp.
CGAGGAAGAGGAAGAGGAAGAAGATCAGGAAGAGGAGGTCGAGACCTCCGAGAACGAAGCCGAAGACGAAGATGAGGACGAGGACCAGCCGGGCAGCAGCAAGGTTGCCTGAGCCTCCCGCAACCGGGAATGACGCATGAATCTGACACCGCGCGAAAAGGACAAGCTGCTTGTGGCCATGGCGGCACTGGTGGCGCGAAGACGCCTCGAGCGCGGTGTCAAACTGAACTACCCCGAGGCCATCGCCCTCATCACCGATTTCGTGGTGGAAGGCGCGCGCGATGGCCGCTCGGTTGCCGATCTGATGGAGGCCGGCGCGCATGTCGTCACGCCAGACCAGGTGATGGATGGCATCGCCGAGATGATCCACGACGTGCAGGTGGAAGCGACCTTTCCCGACGGCACCAAGCTCGTCACGGTCCATGAGCCGATCCGGGGGGCCTCAAGCAAGCTCAAGCCGGGCGAGGTCACGACTCTGCCGGGCGATCTCGTGCTCAACGAAGGGCGCGAAAGCCTGACGCTGACGGTGGCCAACACGGGTGACCGGCCCATTCAGGTGGGTTCGCACTATCATTTCTTCGAGACCAACAACGCCCTGAAATTCGACCGCGACAAGGCCCGCGGCTTCCGTCTCGATATTCCCGCTGGAACCGCCGTGCGCTTCGAGCCGGGGCAGACGCGCGACGTGGCGCTGGTGGCCTTGGCTGGCAAGCGCGAGGTCTATGGTTTTCAGGGCAAGGTGATGGGGGCGCTGTGAGCGGTCTTGTTGAAAATTCCACCTTTTTGATTTATTGTAAGGTGAAATCAATTTTGTAAGGAATTTGCCATGAGTGCGGCTACTGTGACAAGCAAGGGGCAGATCACGATCCCCGCCGAAGTACGGCAGATTTGGGGGCTCGAGGCTGGCGATCAGCTTGAGTTCTATGCTGACCATCTCGGGCACTTGTGCATCCGGCCTCGCAATGCGTCTGCAACGGCATTTCTCGATGCCATCCCTGCGCGCAAGCGGGTGTCTCGATTTGCGAGCGATGATGCGGCCCTTTCCGCTGCCGTTCTGTCGCGCAACGAAGCAGGCCACAAAAAGCAGTCGGCTGCATGATCGGGCTGGATACAAATGTGCTGATCCGCGCGATTACGCGCGATGAACCCAAGGCATCTCAGGCGGCCGTGGCATTGCTGTCAGGCCTTACGTCTGAAAACCCGGGCGTGCTCAATTCCGTAGTCATCGCCGAAATGGCGTGGACCCTGCGCACTGGCTATGACTATCAGCGGCTGGAGATCGTCGAGGTTGTGGACCGGCTTTTGCAAAGCCCGGCCTATGTCTTCACTGACAGGCAGGCAATGAACGAAACTGTCTCTCGCTGCCGGGCTGAGAACCTGCATCTGGCTGATGCGCTCATCGCCGAACTCAACCGCAAAATGGGCTGCCTGAGGACCATGACTTTCGATGTGCAGGCTGCAAACAGCAGCGCCTTTGCATTGGTCGAAACCTGAAACGCAATTCAAGTCAGTAAACCCGAGGCCACCATGCCCTTCACTTATCCCCGTTCCGCCTATGCCCAGATGTTCGGTCCGACCACCGGCGATACGGTCCGGCTCGGCGACACTGATCTCCTCATCAAGGTCGAGCGTGATTTTACCACCTATGGCGAGGAGGTGAAGTTTGGTGGCGGCAAGGTCATTCGTGATGGCATGGGCCAGGCGCAGGTGACGAATGCGGCAGGCGCCGTCGACACCGT
>JANMMX010000056.1:0-5038 GCA_031373605.1 Allobosea sp.
CTCAACCGGCTGGTCGCGCCCGAGGAGCTGCTGGCCGAGGCCACAAAACTCGCCAGCGAGATGGCCGATGGCCCCACATTCGCCAATGCGATGACCAAGCGCATGCTGCAGATGGAATGGGCCATGTCGGTGGATGAGGCCATAGAGGCCGAAGCTATTGCACAGGCGCTCTGCATGCAGACCGAGGATTTCGCCCGTGCCTACCGTGCCTTTGCTGCAAAGCAGAAGCCGGTGTTCGAGGGAAACTGAGCGATGCTGGAGCGCAATTTTCTCGATCTGCCCTTCTTCACACCAGCGCATGCCGCCTTTGCTGCGAAGGTCGATCACTGGGCCGTGGCCCATGTTGATGCACTGGCCGACCATCATGATGTCGATGGCTCGTGCCGCAAGCTGGTGAAGGCCCTGGGCCAGACCGGTATCCTGCGGGCCACGGTGCCGGAAGCCTATGGCGGCCTTCATCCGGGCTATGACGTGCGCACGCTCTGCCTCGCCCGCGAGGCCTTGGCCTGGCATGACGGGCTGGCGGATTTTGCCTTCGCAATGCAGGGCCTTGGCACCGGGCCGATCACGCTGGCTGGCTCGCCTGAACAGAAGGCACGCTACCTGCCGCCGGTGGGGCGTGGCGAGACCATCGCCGCATTTGCATTGTCGGAAGCTGAGGCCGGGTCGGATGTCGCGGCGCTGGCCACCACAGCCACGCCTGACGGCAACAGCCATGTCAGGCTGAACGGCCAGAAGACCTGGATTTCGAATGGCGGCATTGCCGATCACTATGTCGTCTTTGCCCGCACGGGCGAAGCGCCTGGCGCCAAGGGCCTGTCAGCCTTCATTGTCGATGCCGGCACGCCCGGTTTCAGCATTGCTGGCCGCATCGACGTGATCGCGCCGCACCCGCTGGCCACGTTGCGGTTCGAGGATTGCCGCGTACCCGTGAGCCAGCGCATTGGCGCTTCCGGTGACGGGTTCCGGATTGCCATGGCAACGCTCGATGTCTTCCGCTCAACGGTTGGCGCAGCAGCGCTCGGCTTTGCCAACCGCGCGCTGCATGAGGCGCTGGGACGCGCCACCACACGCCAGCTTTTTGGCGCACCGATGGCCGATCTGCCACTTGCTCAGGCCAGCCTTGCCGAGATGGCGACAGCCGTGGATGAAGCCGCCCTCATGATCTTTCGTGCCGCCTGGACCAAGGATGCAGGCGCTGCCCGCATCACGCGCGAGGCCGCAATGGCCAAGATGGTGGCCACCGAGCATGCCCAGATGGTGATCGACAAGGCGGTGCAGCTTTTCGGCGGCCTTGGAGTGACGAAGGGCGTCAAGGTCGAGGCGCTCTATCGCGAGATCCGCGCGCTGCGCATCTATGAGGGCGCCACGGAAGTGCAGAAACTGGTGATCGCGCGCGAGACGCTGAAGGCTTTTGCAGCCGGGAGCAATTCATGAGTGCGCATTCGGGTCATCGCGACAGCTTCACGCACGACAACCTGCCGCCGCGCGACCAGTTGCCGGACTTCCTGTTCTCGCTGCCGTCGCTGCGCTACCCGGCGCGGCTTAACGCCGTCAACGAGCTGCTTGATGCCTGGCTGTTGCGCGGGCATGGCCATGCGCCTTGTCTGCGCAGCAATGGCTCCAGCTGGAGCTATCGCGAGACATCTGAACGCGTGAATCGCATCGCGAATGTCCTCACGCAAGAGCTGGGTCTGAAGCCGGGCGGGCGCGTCCTGTTGCGCTCGGCCAACACGCCGATGCTGGTGGCGGCTTATCTGGCAGTCATGAAGGCGGGCGGTGTCGTGGTCGCCACCATGCCGCTGCTGCGCACCAGGGAGCTGGTGCATATCATCACAAAGGCACAGGTCTCGCTGGCGCTCTGCGATGCGCGGCTGCTGGGCGAGCTGGAGATCGCTCAGGCGCAGGGGCAACATCTCGAGCGCATCGTCAGTTGGGGCGATGGCGCAGAAGGCTCGCTTGAAGCGCTGATGGAAGCTGCTTCGGTCCATCATGAGCCCTGCGATACCGCTGCCGAAGACATCTGCCTGATCGGCTTCACCTCTGGCACCACGGGTGAACCCAAGGGCACAATGCACAACCATCGCGATCTGCTCGCGACCTGCGACAGCTATGGCGCCCATGTGCTGAAGGCGCGCGCAGACGATGTGTTCATCGGCTCGCCGCCACTGGCCTTCACCTTTGGCCTTGGCGGGCTCGTGCTGTTTCCGCTGCGGGTCGGCGCCGCCACCGTGCTGCTAGAAAAGCCCGCGCCGGATGATCTGCTGGCGGCGATTGCGCGCGAGAGTGCGACAGTCTGCTTCACGGCGCCCACGGCTTATCGCGCCATGCTGGCCAGGATCGACGCGGCTGACATTTCGTCCCTGCGCATTTGCGTCTCGGCTGGCGAGGCGCTTCCGAAAACCACTTTCGAGGCTTGGGCCAAGGCGACGGGCCTCAAGCTGATGGATGGCATCGGCGCCACCGAAATGCTGCACATCTTCATCGCGGCCCCGGCTGACCGCATTCGCCCCGGCTCCACCGGCCTCGTGGTGCCGGGCTATGAGGCCCGCATCATCGACGAGGCTGGCCACACCCTGCCGCACGGCGAGGCGGGGCGGCTGGCCGTGCGCGGCCCCACTGGCTGTCGTTATCTGGCTGATGCGCGCCAGGCCCGCTACGTCGAGCGCGGCTGGAACATCACCGGCGACACCTACATCCAGGATGCGGATGGCTATTTCTGGTATCAGGCGCGCTCCGACGACATGATTATCTCTGCAGGATACAACATCGCCGGACCGGAAGTGGAGGCAGCGCTCCTGTCGCATGCCGCCGTAGCCGAATGCGCGGTCGTCGGTCTGGCCGATGAAGAGCGCGGCATGATCGTCAAGGCTTTCATCGTTACAGCCCCCGGCCACAAGGCCGATGAGGCGCTTGCAAAAGCGCTTCAGGAACACGTGAAAGCGGAGATCGCCCCCTACAAATATCCCCGCGCGATCGCCTTCGTCGAAAGCCTGCCCAAGACCCAGACCGGCAAGCTGCAACGTTTTGCGCTCAGAGAGCCTGCCCCTGAAATGCCTGCCCCAGCATCTTCGACGGAAGGCCCGGTCGCTTTGCTGCCGGAAGGCTGGCCCCGTCCGCGTGGCTATTCCAATGGCATGAGGGCGCAAGGCCGCTTCGTGCTCACCGGCGGCGTTGTCGGCTGGGACGAGAATGAGCAGTTCGCAGAAGGCTTCGTACCGCAGGTCGCGCAGACCTTGCACAACATCGTCGCCATCCTGAAAGCGGGCGGTGCAGGCCCCCAGCACCTCATGCGCCTCACCTGGTATGTCACCGACATCGACGCCTATACCGGCTCCCTGCGCGAGATTGGCAAGGCCTATCGCGAGATCATCGGCCCGCATTACCCGGCGATGGCACTGGTGCAGGTGGTGCGGCTGGTCGAGCCCAGGGCCATGGTCGAGATCGAGGCGACTGCCGTGGTGCCGGGGTAGCGCTCACGGTCGGCTCCCTGTTGCGCGAGGCAGGGCAAGCCTTGAGTCTCACTGCCCGGAAATCGCCCTTGCCAGCGCCAGCACGCGCTGTGCCATGTCGGCGTGCAACAGCTCCACCATGCGGCCATTGAGCTGGATGGCACCCTTGCCTGCGTTCTCGGGCAGGGCGAAGGCATTGATGATCGTCTGGGCTTGCGCGATCTCGTCTGGCGTTGGCGCGAAGGTCGCGTTGGCCATAGCCACCTGTGCGGGGTGGATGAGCGTCTTGCCGTCAAAGCCCATGTCGCGCCCCTGCGCGCATTCGGCGGCAAAGCCAGTCTCATCCGCCAGCGCATTCCAGACGCCATCGATGATGTCGATGCCATGGGCACGCGCTGCCGCCAGAGCCGTCATCAGCCAGGGCAGCATGGGTTCGCGGCCCGGCAGCAGGCGCGCACGGGTTTCCTTGGCCAGATCATTGGTGCCCATCACGAAACAGGCCAGCCGCGAACGCGGATCACGCGCGGCACGTGCAATCGCCTCGGCATGGAGAATGGCGAGTGGCGTCTCGATCATGGCCCAGAGCGTGATGCCGGGCGCGGCACCAAGGGCCGCCATGCGCTGGCCAACATCAAGCAATGTGTCAGGGCTCGCCACCTTCGGCAGCAGGATGGCCGCTGGCCTGGCCGCGACGGCCTCTGCCAGATCATCCGCAAACCACGGCGTCTCGACGCCATTGGTGCGGATCACCAGTTCGCGGCGGCCATAGCCGCCCGCGCGCACGGCATCGCAAACCTGCTGGCGCGCCATGGCCTTCATGTCGGGTGCAACCGCATCTTCCAGATCAAGGATCAGCACATCGGCTGCGATCTGGCGGGCCTTGTCGAGCGCACGCGCATTCGAGCCGGGCATATAGAGCGCGCTGCGGCGCGGCGTGATGGCAGAGGTGCTGGTCATAGGCTTCGCTCCGATTGTGCAGCGCACACTAGACCGGAGTGCTGCGGCTCGTCATTGAGGAAAAGGGCTAAGCGACCGGAATGGGGAGAGCAGCGGCACATGCGCTGGATTGCGGGTGTCGATGGTTGCAAGGGCGGCTGGATTGCGGCTCTTGCGGAGCTGGAGGGTCGCGCGCCGCCACGCATTGCGGTGTTTACGCGCTTTGCTGACCTGCTGGCTCTGCCCGAACAGCTGGAAATGATCGCCGTTGATATGCCGATTGGCTTGCCTGACCAGATCAAGGGCACAGGGCGCGGGCCTGAGCAGGCCGTGCGGACGCTGTTGGGCGCGCGCAAGTCTTCGGTGTTTTCCATTCCGGCGCGTGCGGCTGTCTATGCGCCAGATTATGCCGAGGCTTGCCGGCTGGCCGCGTTGAACTCGCAGCCGCCCAAGAAAGTTTCCAAGCAGGGCTTTTTCCTGTTTCCCAAGATCATCGAGATTGATGTGCAGCTGCGCCAAACGCCGGTGCTGGCAGAGCGTGTTTGCGAGGTGCATCCGGAATTGGCCTTCCGGCTGATGAAGGGCATGCCCTTGTTGGAGCCCAAGAAGCTGAAGGGCGCGGCGCATCCCGCCGGCATGGCGGAGCGGCG
>JANMMX010000087.1:0-5524 GCA_031373605.1 Allobosea sp.
GCGCACCATCCTGCGCCAGCAGCTGGCTGAAGCTGTTGCCGGCGGCGTGACAGCGCCTGTCGCCCTGCAGGAAATTGGCCATCGGCTGCGCAGCGAGGTGCGCGCGATCAGCTACATCCTGCTGCCTGCTGCCAGTGTGGGCGCCATCGAAGCGCCGACGGATGCCCAGCTGCAAGCCTATTTCGATGAGCGCAAGGCAACCTTTCGCGCGCCTGACTACCGCAGTGCCAGTGTCATGGCCCTGACCCCGCAGATGATTGCCACGCCCGACGCCGTGACAGAAGCCGAGCTGCTGAAGCGCTATGACGAGGTGAAGGCGCAGCGTTTCGGCACGCCGGAGCGACGCACCTTGCAACAGATCGCGTTTCCGACGCTGACGGAGGCCGAGGCCGGGCTTGCCCGATTGAAAGCCGGAGCGACTTTTGAAGCGCTGGCCACAAGCCGCAATATCTCCGAGAAGGATCTGGTTCTTGGCACGTTTTCGCGCGCCCAGATGATCGATCAACTGGTCGCGGATGCGGCTTTTGCGCTTGCCGAAGGCGAAGTCAGCGCGCCTGTGCAAAGCCCGTTTGGCGTCGTTGTCGTGCGTGCGGCGCGCATCGAGCGCGAGCTGGTGCGCCCGCTTGCTGACGTTGCTGCAACGCTACGCCAGGAAATTGCGACCTCGCGGGCGCGCGATCAGCTGACGGCCATCTTCAACACGATTGAAGACCAGCGCGCTGGCGCCAAGCCTCTGGCCGAGATTGCCAAGGACGCCAAGCTGAGCGTGACACCGATCGGCCCTGTCGACCGTTTCCGCCAGTTCAAGGATGGCACGGCGACGCCCGCCCTGCCCGGCCTCGACCTGCTTGTGGAGGCCATGTTCAAGTCGGATATCGGCGTGGATAACGAGGCCGTGCGCCTTGCCAATGATGGAGGCTTTCTCTGGTTCGATGTCAGCGCGGTTGAGCCTTCGCGCGAGCGCAGTTTTGCCGAAAGCCGCGTAGAGGTTGAGCGCCAGTGGCGCTCGGATGAGCTGGCAGCCAGGCTCCAGGTCCGTTCGCGCGAGCTGGCCCAACGTCTCGACAAGGGCGAGACGTTGGAGGCCGTGGCCGCCAGTGCCGGCCTGCCAGTGCTCAATGCCGAGGCGCTGAACCGCCAGTCCGAAACCGCTGAACTTCCACGCAACGTCATCACGATCGTGTTTGGCACGGCGGTTGGCAAGACAGGCACGGCTTCATTGCCCGGCGAAGCAGGACGCATCATCCTCCAGGTGAGATCCGCGGCTGTGCCGCCTTTTGTCCGCACCACGCAGGAAGCTGACAATTTCGCCAAGCGGCTGGATTCCAGCATGAGCGAAGACCTTATGGCGCAGTATGTCGGGCGGTTGCAGACCGACCTTGGCTTGACCATCAACCAGGCTGCCTTTCGCAATGCCACGGGTTCGGGCGGGAACTGAGATCGTGCAGGTCCTGCCTGATCTGGCCACGTTTTCCGCGCACTATCAGGCCGGCCAGCCGCAGTTGCTGTGCACCACGCTGGTGGGCGACTGCGAGACGCCGGTCGCCGTCTTCCTGAAGCTGCGAGCGGCCTTTGCCGGGCCCGCCTTCCTGCTGGAATCGGTTGAGGGCGGCGCCGTGCGCGGGCGCTATTCGATGATCGGGTTGATGCCGGATCTGGTCTGGCAATGCCACCAGGGCGCGGTCACCCTGACGCACCCGCTTGAAGGCGCCACGGCGCAAGCTGATCCGCGCCCGGCCTTTGACAGTCTTCGGGCGCTGCTGGCCGAAAGCGCCATCGCTGACGATCAAGCGCCAGGTCTCGGCGCCCTGCCGCCGATGGCAGCGGGCGTGTTCGGCTATCTTGGCTACGACATGGTGCGCCTGATGGAGCGGCTGGCGACACCGAAGGAAACAGGCACCGGCGTGCCAGATGCGATCCTGGTGCGGCCGACCGTCATGGTCGTGTTCGATGCGGTGAAGGACAGCATCAGCGTCGTCACGCCCGTGCGGCCCTTGCCCTCGGTCACCGCACGCGCTGCGCATGAAGCGGCGCTGACGCGGCTGGACAAGGTCGTGCAGGCGCTCGAAGCTGCCTTGCCGATGGAAGCTGCCATCGACATTGCCAATTTGCCCGTGCCGACGCCTGTGTCGAACACCAGCGAAGCCGAGTTCGGCGAAATGGTCGCGCAGGCGAAGGAGTACATCGCGGCGGGCGACATCTTCCAGGTCGTGCTGTCCCAGCGTTTTGAAGCACCGTTCAGCCTGCCGCCTTTTGCGCTCTATCGGGCGTTGCGGCGTGTCAATCCGGCACCTTTCCTGTGCTATCTCGATTTTGAGGCGTTCCAGATCGTCTGTTCAAGCCCGGAAATCCTCGTGCGGCTGCGTGACGACACTGTCACGATCCGCCCGATTGCGGGCACGAGGCGTCGCGGTGAAACACCTTCGGAAGACGAGGCGCTGGCCGCCGAATTGCTGGCTGATCCGAAAGAGCGCGCCGAGCACCTTATGCTGCTTGACCTTGGCCGCAACGATGTTGGACGTGTCGCGCAGATCGGCAGTGTGAAGGTGACAGACAGCTTCTTTGTCGAGCGCTACAGCCAGGTCATGCACATCGTCTCGAATGTCGAGGGCCGGATTGACCCGCGCCATGATGCGCTGGCAGCGCTCACGGCAGGTTTTCCGGCAGGCACCGTTTCAGGTGCGCCAAAAGTGCGGGCGATGGAAATCATCGACCAGTTGGAGAGAGACGCGCGCGGCGCCTATGGCGGCTGCATCGGCTATTTCGGTGCCAATGGCGAGATGGACACCTGCATCGTGCTGCGCACGGCTGTCATCAAGGACGGGCGGATGCATGTGCAGGCAGGTGCCGGCATCGTGCATGATTCCAACCCGGCTTCCGAGCAGCAAGAATGCGTCAACAAGGCCAAGGCGCTGTTCCGCGCTGCCGAGGAGGCTGTGCGCTTCGCGTCCAGCAGCCGGCGCGGGCAATAGCAAAACGACCGGACTCATCGTCCGGCCGTGATGCAGTCGCCGATCTTGCTAGCGGTCAGCGCGTGATGCGCAGCTTGCCAATCTCTGCCGCCACCTCGTCGAAAGCGCGCTGGAGATCATTCTGGTCCTTGGCGAAGTAGAACAGCTTCTTGGTCGAAGCACAGTTCTCCATCTCCTTCTTGGCGCTCATGTTCTGCTCACGGAACATGATTGAAAGCACCGTGATGCCTGCAGCTTTCGCATTGGTGCAGGCAAGCGCCATGCGCTTGTCGAAGTGCTTGCTCGCTTCAGAAAAAGTCTCCTTGGCGAAGCGACCATATCGAAGGTAGCCATAAGCACCATAAAGCGAGATCGTTGGGCCACCGTTGTCATTGCCGCCGATCAGGTTCTGACCGTCCGACATCACCACCATGAACTTTTTGGCCTTGCCATAGGGCTTGCCATCGGCAAACGGGCCCTTCGGCGTCAGGGTGCGCCAGCCCCACATGATTCCCTCGGAACTGATCGTGCCGCCACCATCCCAATGCTTCATGCCACCAAGCTTGGCCAGAATGGCTGTCTTGTCCGATGAAAGACGCAGCAGTTCATCCGGGCAGCCCTTGTTTGGGCCTGTCGTGCTGGGTGCTGTCTCGTCAAGATCGGCCTTGTTCACGCCATCGTACTTGAACAGGTTGTACATGGCCTCCCAGTTCCACTCGTTGAATTCCCATCCAGCGGGCGGCGCGCCGTCGTCCATGTAGCTGTTGGCCATGCCGAAATCCTTGCTGCCGCGCGGGCCACGCTCGTCGGGCCAGAAGTAAGGCACGAACAGCGTATCCGGGTTGGTGCCGGTTGGCACATCGTCAGTGACGTCATAGGGCTCGGGGCGCGCCTCGACGCAGCCTTTCCACTTGGCGCCGGGAATCCGGTCGAACAGATCGAAATGGCTGATCTTATTCGGCGCTCCCAGCCAGCAAGGCGACCAGAAATTGAAACCGGTTGGCACAAAGCCCTTCTCACCCTTCTGGACGTAAGGCTTTCCGGGTGATTTCCACTCTCCAGCCAGCGGGGCTTTGGTGTTTGGCGTGACTGTGCTTTGCGCAGCCGCCGACTTGATCCCGAAAAGTTCCTGGCCAGCCGAGCCGAACTTGTTCAGCAGGTCAGGCAACCAGGCGCCATCGCCGCCATTGCCGGGGCCCGGGTCAGGATTGCCGCCACCACCACCGCCGCCGCCACCGCCATTGCCGGGATTTGGGTTCGGGTTGCAGCCCGTCAGGAAGCCAGCACCGCGATTTTCGAGGATTTGCGCATGCCAGCGCGAGTTTGCGCCAGTGTCCATGGCTGCCATCGGCAAGTTGAGCTTGCCCGGGTTCACTGCAGCCACGTAGGGCACAACCGACACCTTCAGGCTGTCAGAAGCGGCACCTGAGGCAAACAGCGTTTCGATGAAGGACTTCGACGAGCTGCGCAGGGCCGCCATGTCATTGGCCATCGAGCCGGTGTTGTCGAGCACAAGCGCGACCTCCACGAAGCCTTCGCCACGGGCGACTTCTGCCGCCGCAACCACGGTCGTGTTGTCATAGCCGAGCAGCGAGACAACGCTGTTCTTCTGGTCGGCCTTCACTTCGACGCGCACGCCATTGGCCTTGTCGATCAGCTTGAAGCTGACATTGACCAGATCGCCATAGTTGCCGACATTCGCCTTGAACACCTGCTGCGCCAGCGCCTCGCGCTGCGAGAAGGTGCCGGTTGACTTGGCAGCCGCAAGAGCCGCAGCATCAGAAGCTGCCGAAAGTTTGGCCTGCAAATTGACCGCCTGTGAATAGTCCAGCGCTGCACCTGCCATACCGAGCACGGGCAGGAGCGCCAGGCCAAACATCATGGCCACATTGCCGCGCTTGTCATGCGCTAGCCGCTTGAGAACCGATTTGAACTTGAAGGCCATAACACTCACCCTTTTACGCGTGGCGGGCATGGAACCCGCTTCTTTCATGGGGTGACGCTACAGAAGAAACACTGATCTTTCGTGAAGTGGAATGGTCAATGAACTGCCTATGCCAACAAGGTTCTGTTCACCGTTCCCGAGCCGCTTGACCCGCCAAACGCTGACAGGCATGTGCAATAAAAGCAGAACTTCGGGCTCACCCATGCGCATCCTGTTGATCGACAACTATGACAGCTTCACCTGGAATCTCGTCCACCTTGTCGGTGGACTTGGCGTGGATGTGCAGGTGGCACGCAATGACACCCTGAGCGTGGCTGAAGCCTTGGCGCGCGGCGATGATGCGATCATTCTCTCACCCGGCCCGTGCACACCCAACGAGGCCGGCATCTGTCTGGAGCTTGTCGAAAAGGCGGCTGCAACCACGCCGATCTTTGGCGTGTGCCTTGGTTTGCAGACGATTGGACAGGCGTTCGGCGGCAACGTTGTAAGAGCACCGACGCCGATGCACGGCAAGGTCTCGACCATCAGCCACCAGCGGCGCGGCCTGTTTCGCGGCATCAACGGCACTCTCGAGGCGACGCGCTATCACTCGCTTGTCGTCGACCGCGCCACCTGCCCGACATCCCTG
>JANMMX010000117.1:0-3664 GCA_031373605.1 Allobosea sp.
GCGCCGTGCCGGTGGCGGTCGTGCCGCGTGTCCAGATGGCCAGCGCCATGGGCGCGACCGAGAGCAGGGTCGCCGCCAGACCAGAGGCCGCCGCAAACAGCCCGCCCAGTGCGGAGACGAGGCCTGCCAGCGTCGAGACAAGGCCAAGCCCTGGCGACGTTGTCGGGTCGAACTCCATGTCGAGCCGCGCCACGCGCAGCTCGTCGGCGGCATAGGAAATCTCGGCCGGGCGCAGCAGCACGCAGGTGATCTCGCCGCGCCACGGGTGCATGAGGGTGCCGGGGCCGGGCTGCCGGAAGGCCCGCTCCAGCGCCTTGGCCTGCGCGATGTAGTCATCGCCGATGACCAGGCCCGAGAGCTTGATCGGCCCATCGAGCGCGCCATGATCCTCATGCGTCTTGAGATCGAGACCGGGATAGAGCTGCGCGATGATGCGCCGCCCGACCGAGTGGCGCGCATCCGGCACCCAGAACTGCCGCCCGCGCCACAGCGCTGGCAGCAAGCCGGGGAGCAAGGCATCCGGATTGTCGAAGAGACCCATCAGGGACGATCCGTCACATTGCCGCGATTGCTGCTCGCGTCACCGGCATTGACCTTGATGTTGCCTGCCTCAGACCGCACCAAAGTGCGCACATGGGCATCGAACATCGCGCTTGGCTTCATTTCGATCTGAACGCCGACATCCGCCTTGCCCTCGAGCGCCACCTTGCCCGTCACATCGATCTGCTGACGCTCATTGACGAGACCGGCAGGGCGGACCGGAGGGACCGGGGCTGATTGCAGTGTCGGCGCTGGCCTGCCATCCGTGCCACCAGGCCCAAACCCGAAATTGGAGTGGCCACGCCGCGTGAGCTGGGATGTCGGCATGTTGGGGCCTTCAATGCCGAATGCGGGCGCATTGTTCGCATTCTTCAATGTCCGCAGCCGCTCAATATTGGCCATGCGCTCCTGGCCGATGCGCCGCGCGATCTCGCCAGCATTCTCAGCTTCCTGCTGCACCCGCTCTCTTTTGACGGTGAAGCCGCCACGCTTGATGTAGGGCGAGCCCTCCGGGCCCACCGTTGCCGCCTCGCGGCGTAGATCTTCCGCTCGACGTAGCGCGGCGTCCTGCTCGCCCATGCGCTCGGTCACGGCAGCCAGGCGCCCTTTGCGCGCCGCCTCATCCTTGGTGGCTCCGAATTTCTTGTCGAGCCAGGACGCGACCGGGTCGGCACCTGTCTCGGGGATAAAATCCCGGTTGGTCTCGACCTCCGGGGCGCCGGAGGGATTGCGCCTGTTTTGAAAGAACGTCGCGATTTTCTGCAGCCGCGTTTCTCCGGCTTCGATTGCCTCTACGGCCTTGTTGATGCCCTCCGCCGCCGTGCCCCCAATCTGCTTGAAGGCGTTCCCCACGGTGTCGCCGAGTGCCACGAGGGACGCCTTTGCCCGGTCGATCTTGTTGAAGTCGGTATCCTTGACCAGTTCAAAGCCGCGATTGACCGAGCCGACATAGTTTGCCTTGTCCGCAACGACTGCCATCAGTTCCTTCACCCGGTCGGCGGCACCCGACAGCCGCGCGATGTCATCGGCATATTCCTTGCCAAACAGCCCTGTCAGCAGCTCGATCTTCTGGGCACCGCCGGGCACCTTGTTGATTGCCTCTAGCAACGTGGTAATACCCCCGGCTGCATCCTTCTCGAAGGCTTTCTTCAGCCCTTTTGCCGTCAACCCCAGCTTCTTGAGCGTGTCATTGTCGTCATCATCAAGCGTCGAAAGCTTGGTGAGCATGGCATTGAAGCCTGTTGCCGCGACCTCGGACTGAACGCCAACCTCCTTCAGCGCACCGCCAAAGGCCAGCGTCTTTTCCGCCGACATGCCAACCATGTTGGATGTCGCACCGACGCGCCGCAAGAACTCCAGCAGGTCGGTTTCTTTGGACGCTGATTTGTCAGCGACGGTGTTGACCGCATCGCCGATTTCCTGAATGCGCGACTGGCGCGCCTTGTAGATGTTGCCCAGCTCAGCGAGGGCTTGTCCCGTGGCCTCGGCCGTTGTGCCCCATGCCGTTGTCGCCTTTGCCGCATACTCGGTGAATGCTGCAAGCTCGCTGGCAGGTCGCCCGGCAAAGCCGGCCGCCGAATAGAGTTGCCCCAGCTCCTCACGCGTTTTGCCGGTCGCCCGCGACAGATCGGTCAGGTAGTTACCCGTCTTCTGCAGCTCCGGTCCGGTCTTGTCGGTGGCGCGCTGCACATCATACAAGACGCGCTCGAAGTCGAGCGACTTCTTTGCCACGCCGAGGATGCCCGCACCTGTCGCAACCGCCGCCAGCCCCGGTCCAGAAGCGAGAGCGCCCAACATGCACGCCCCCGCTGCCACAGGCATCCGGCTGTTGGGCACCGGAGCCACACGCTGGCGCAGCACGGGCGAGGCCAGCTGGCGCTGCACCGGCACGAGCGTTGCGCGCTCCAGTGCGCCCAGCGTGCGCTCTGTATCGGCCTTGGCTGTGGCAAGAAACCGGCCATTGGCATCGCGCACGCGCGACGCCATCTTGTCGAGATTGCCATTGATCCGCGCCAGCCCAGGCGTCAGGCCGTCCTTGAGCGAAACGCCAACGGATACGCGCAGGTCACGGCTCATGTCTGCTCCTGCTCCAGCTTGGCAGTGTGGGCGTTCAGGGCCTCGACCCAGAAGGCGACATGCCGGTCATCCATGCCGAGCAGCTCGCGCGCGCCGAAAGCGGCATGCCGCGCGAGGCTGGCCAGTGTTATCGGCCAGTCATCCGGCCAGCTTGTGTAAAATTTTCGATCACAAGAGCCGCCGTCTCCAGATCGATCGCATCCATCCGGTCATACATCGCCTTCACGACCAGGTCCGGCATGCGAAGCGCGCAGGCGAGTGCTGCGACGTTCGCCTGCTGCCCGGATGCCGCACGGATGCGGATCAGGTGTTCGCCCTTGAGGCGGTGCAGCACGAGTCTCGTATGCTGCTGTTCCTTGATGACGCCATAGGCATCCTTGGTCTTGATCGGAAATGGATAGGCCAAGGCCAGCGTGATTGATCCATCGGCCTGCAGCACGCATCCCGGCAGCCCGGGCATCGGCTCGCCCGTTTCAGAGAGGCCCGCATCATCGCCGACTGCCCCATCGTCAGAGAGGCTCAGCACGTCGTCTTCGCTCGAACCGCTACCCGTCCGGTCAATCTTGAGCGTTGTCATCGCACCACCTCCTCATAGTTGCCACCGGCCCATTTCAGGCTGATCTTGCCGCCTTCGCCGCCAGTGAATTCGCGCTGATCGACCAGGAAGGCATCCGGGAAGGAGAAGACCTGGCCGGTGTCGCATTGCACCTGCAATTCGCCTTGACCGACCTGATAGAGATCGGTCAGCGACTGGCCCCGCTCATAGGCGGTCACGGCCTCTATTTCGGAGGCCATGAACTCCTGCGCCGGGGCGACCTTTCGGCCATAGGTGACCGGCTTGTTGACGATCCCGCCGAGCTTGACCTTGGCGCCCTTCTCGACAGGGATGTTGGCACCCCGCCAGATGATGTCGACGATCCCAAGAACCTGAGCCATCGGATACTCCTGTGTGGTTTGGCTCAGGGATCACCCTGGCCGCGAAAGACGGGTGGCTTGAGCCTTCGCTCAGGCCTCGAATTCGAGCAGGCCTGCCAGCACCATCTGGTTG
>JANMMX010000149.1:0-11423 GCA_031373605.1 Allobosea sp.
AGGGAAACTGAGCCCGGCTAAGGCTTCGTCAACCTGCCGGTGATAGCGTCATTCAATCGGCGTAAATGCCTTGCACCGATGGCAGGGCGTCGGTATACGCGCTGTCACATTCCCGAATAGCTCAGCGGTAGAGCAATCGACTGTTAATCGATCGGTCGTAGGTTCGAATCCTACTTCGGGAGCCAGTTTTGGAGAGGCCGGGAGCGCAAGTCGCGTCCCGGCCTTTCTTTTTCACATCAGAGCCAGATCGCCGCTCACTTCACCGTGATGGTGATTCGATCCGACATGATCGGTGGCACATGCGGGATATGGGTCCAGTCACCCAGCACGAGCTGCAAGGTGTGCTGGCCCGGCGGCAGGGTAATGCTGGCCTCTGTCTGCCCCTTGCCGAAATGGACATGCTTTTCGTCAGCCGGGATCAGGCCCTTGAGTGCCTCGCCCTCGATCTTGGCATTGATGAGCAGATGATGGTGGCCGGTATTGGCTGTTGCATCGCCCTGCAAGCCAGCAGGCGCCACACCCATCCCTGTCAAGCCGAACTTGACCAGCACGGGGTTGGAGACCGAATCGCCATCCTTGAGGTTGACGAAATAGACTTTGGCGCCGGGTGCCGATTTGCTGTCCTGCGCGATGGCTGTTGCCAGATACGTTGTCGAGAGCCCGGCAAGCGCCATGACACCGGCAAGAATTGCGGTTCTGATCTTCATTGTTTCCTCCTCAGTTGCGAGTTGCTGATGCCTGCCTTCTGTGTGCATGGCAAAACACTCCGGCGTGATCGTGGCGCGGCAATGTCGCCCATGCAAGCGGGGCTGCATTCGAAACCAGCCTGCCTTATGAGCAAAACATGACACAGCTTGCCACAACGACGGACTTGCCAGCCAAACGTGCGGCCCTGATGTGGTTCCGCGATGACCTGCGCATCGAGGACAACCCAGCCTTGGTGCAAGCCTGTCAGGAAGGTGCTGTCGTCTGCATCTACATCTTTGATGACAGTCCAGTGCGGCGCGCCATGGGCGCCGCCTCGCGCTGGTGGCTGGCACAGTCGCTGCGCGCACTTTCCCAGGATCTGGCGAAAATTGGCGGGTCGCTGAACCTGCTGAAGGGCGACCCGGCACAGCTTTTGCCAAGGCTGGTAAAGGAAGGTGAATTTGGGTCCATATTCTGGAACCGCCGCTATGGCGCGTCCGAAATCGCACTAGACACGCAGCTGAAGTCAGACCTGACAGGTCTTGGTATCAAGGTTTCAAGCTTCAACGGCCATCTGCTCAACGAGCCGTGGACCGTCACCACCAAAACCGGCACGCCGTGCAAGGTCTTCACGCCCTATTGGCGCGCCGCGCGCGAAAAAGGCGAACCGTCGGCGCCTCTGCCAGCTCCCACCAAAATGGCTGCGGCTGCCCTGCCCGCCAGCTGGGCCATCCATGCGCTGACAGTCGAGGCGCTCGCGCTCGAGCCGACGAAGCCTGACTGGTCGGGTGGCATGCGCCAGGCCTGGCAGCCCGGCGCGGCAGGTGCGAGAGCAAACCTGGAACGTTTTCTGGATGAAGGCCTGGCTGGCTATGGCGAAAACCGCAACCGGCCCGACATGCGCGCCACCTCGCATCTGTCGCCTCATCTGCGCTTCGGCGAGATCAGCATCAATCAGGTCTGGCATGTGACGGAAGCCGCACGGCTGGGTGGCACTGCAAAAGCCCCCGCGGATGACTTTGCCAAGTTCGCCTCAGAGCTCGGCTGGCGCGAGTTTTCGAACCACCTGCTGTTCCACAATCCAGACCTTGCCACGAAAAACTACAACCCGCGCTTTGATGCCTTTCCATGGGATACGAATGCCAAGGCGCTGGCCGCCTGGCAGCGTGGCCAGACCGGCTACCCGATTGTCGATGCCGGCATGCGCGAGCTCTGGGCGACCGGCTGGATGCACAACCGCGTCCGCATGATTGTTGGCTCCTTTCTGGTCAAGCACCTGCTGCTTGACTGGCGTCTGGGCGAAGACTGGTTCTGGGACACACTCGTCGATGCAGACCCGGCCAACAATGCCGCGAGCTGGCAGTGGATCGCGGGATCGGGCGCGGATGCCGCTCCCTATTTCCGCATCTTCAACCCGATGACACAGGGCGAGAAATTCGATCCGAAGGGTGACTATGTCCGGAAATGGGTGCCCGAGCTTTCAAATCTGCCGATCAAATACCTCAACCAACCCTGGACAGCACCGCAAGGCTTGCTGTTGGCAGCAGGTGTGACACTTGGTCAAAGCTACCCTCAACCCATTGTCGAACATGACAAAGCAAGGCAGCGTGCACTTGCTGCTTTCAAGGCGCTGAAACCAGATGACGATTTCGCGCGTAATGGAGAGTGAGTTCGTTTTCGATTGGCCTGAAGGATTGCCCACCTCATGCGTATTGCTGTCATCGGCTCCGGCATTGCCGGGAACGCCGCAGCCTGGGCCCTGGCCACAGGTTCATCCCACGAGGTGGTGGTCTACGAGAAGGGCGACAGGCCCGGCGGCCACGCGGCCACGGTCGACATCGTTCATTCTGGCAACAATATCGCGGTCGATACCGGCTTCATCGTCTACAATGATCTGAATTATCCGAACTTTGTTGCGCTGCTCGCTCATCTCGGTGTGCAGACGCAAGCTTCGGATATGGGCTTCTCCGTCTCGTCCGGCGGTGGCAGGGCCGAATGGGCCGGCCGCACGGATGCCATGCTGGACGGCTTCTTCGCGCGCCGCCGCAACATCGTTTCCCCGGGCCATCTGAACATGCTGCGCGAGATGTTCCGCTTCAACCGTGAGGCTCTCGCCGATCAGGACGCTGGCCGGCTGACCGGCACGACGATCGGGAGCTATTTGAAGCAAGGTCGTTATTCCGCCCGTTTTCGCGATGAATACCTGATCCCCATGGGTGCCGCGATCTGGTCAATGTCCCCGCAACGGCTGCTGGAATTTCCGGCAGAGAGCTTTGTTGCCTTCTTTTCAAATCACCGCCTGCTGCACTGGACGCGGCCAAGCTGGCGAACGGTGACCGGCGGTAGCCGCGCCTATGTCAACAAGTTGATCGCGCCTTTCGCCGATCGCATTCGCCTGAACACCAGGGTCACCCGCGTGCTGCGCACTGATCTTGGTGTCATGGTCACAGATGCTGGCGGAGAGACGGATCGGTTCGATCAGGTGATCTTCGCCAGCCATTCTGACCAGACGCTCGCGATGCTTGGCGACGCCACCGAAAACGAACGCGCGGTTCTGGCTCCGATCCAGTATCGCGAAAATGATGTCTGGCTGCATGCCGACATGGCCCTGATGCCCAGGCGCAAGGCAGCATGGACTGCATGGAATGTGCTTTCCAACGCGGACCGCAATGCCGAGCTGACATTGACATACTGGATGAACGTGCTGCAGGGCATCGACAGGTCGACACCTGTCTTCGTGACGCTCAACCCGCCTTTGCCGCCACGCGAGGAGCTGACCTTCGGCCGCTACAGCTATGCTCATCCGCAGTACGACAGCGCCGCACTTGCCGCGCAGGCGCGACTGCCGGAAATTCAGGGCGCGCACCGCAGCTGGTTCGCAGGCGCCTGGACAGGCTACGGCTTTCATGAGGACGGCTTGCGCTCCGGCCTGGCCGCAGCCGAAGCCTTGGGGGCCTCCATCCCGTGGCGCCAATCGGCAATGCCAATGGCGGAAGCCGCCGAATGACAGCCGCCAGCCAGCCCCTGTTTGCGCCGCCAGAGGCTGCCGCTGTGCTCTATCCCGGCACAGTGATGCATGCGCGCATGAAGCCGAAGGTGCACCGTTTCACCTACAAGGTCTTCAACCTGCTGATCGATATAGACCGGCTGGAGGAAGCGCACCGCACAAGCGCCCTGTTCTCGGTTAACCGGTTCAATCTGGTGTCCTTCCACCCGGCAGATCATGGGGATGGCACATCAACCAACCTGCGCGCCTATATCGACGCCCTTCTCGCTCCCTCCGGCGTCTCGCTCGACGGCGGCCGCGTGCTGCTGCTGTGCTATCCACGCCTGCTGGGCTTCGCCTTCAACCCCATCTCGGTCTATTTCTGCTATGCGGCCGATGGCGAGGTCGCAGCCATCGTCTACGAGGTGCGCAACACGTTTGGCGAGATGCACACCTATGTTGCGCGTATCGAGCCGGACCAGTTGACGGTGGCCGGCATCCGGCAGGAACGTGACAAGCGCTTCTACGTGTCACCTTTCATCGACATGCCGATGCGCTATCATTTCCGGCTGAAGCCGCCGGGCGATGGCGTGCATGTGCGCATTCTGGAAACCGATGCCGCCGGGCCGATCCTGGCCGCCACTTTCACGGGCAAACAGCGTGCTTTGACCTCATTCGAGCTGCTTAAATCCGCCCTGCGTTTCCCGCTGATGACGTTGAAGGTCGTGGCGGGCATTCATTTCGAGGCGCTGCGTCTTTGGCTGAAAGGCGTGGCCCTGCAGACACGTCCGCCGCCGCCACCACCTGTCAGCTATGCCGACCAACCCAAAGCCTGAATTCAACAACCATCGAAAGCAGATGCCTGCCCATGTCTATCCCCTCTTATGCCTCGTCGCAGGAACCGCTGGCCGTCACCCGCGCCAATTTCGAGGCCGTGACACGCGACCTGCCCTTCGCCGCGCGCCAGGCGCTGACGCTGGCGAGCAACATTGCCAAAGGCTGCCTGACAGTCGGGTTGCCGGATGGCAGACTCTTCGCCTTTGCTGGCCAGGAAAGCGGGCCCGATGCCCGCATCGACATTCACGACTTCAAGTTTGCGGCACGATTGGCCGATGGCGGCGATCTCGGTTTTGCCGAAGCTTACCTGCGCGGTGAATGGGCAACACCGAGCCTGCCGCATTTCCTCGAGCTGTTTGCCGCCAACCACCCGGTGATCCAGACTTTGCTGGCGGGCAAACCGCTGGTGCGCATCTGGCAGATGTTCCGCCATTTCCTGAACCGCAACACCAAAAGCGGCTCGAAGCGCAACATCCATGCACATTACGATCTCGGCAACAGTTTCTACAGCGCCTGGCTGGACCAGACGATGACCTATTCCTCGGCGATCTATGCGCCGGGGGACAATGATCTGGCAGCAGCCCAGACGCGGAAATATCGCGCCTTGGCCGATGCACTCGAAATCCAACCAACGGACCAGGTGCTCGAGATCGGCTGTGGCTGGGGCGGTTTTGCCGAGTTTGCCGCCCGCGAGATCGGCTGTCGCGTGACCGGCCTCACGATCAGCGAGGAGCAATTCAAGTTTGCGCGCGAGCGCATCGAGAAAGCCGGGCTGTCTCATCTCGTCGACTTCAAATTGCAGGACTATCGCGACGAGCGTGGCAGCTATGACAAGATCGTTTCCATCGAAATGTTCGAGGCTGTGGGTGAGGCTTTCTGGCCGGCCTATTTCAGCCAGCTGCGCGACAGGCTGAAACCCGGTGGCCGCGCAGGCCTGCAGGTCATCACCATCCGCGAGGAGAACTTCAAGGTCTACAAGCGCGAGCTCGACTTCATCCGCGCCTATATCTTTCCCGGCGGCATGCTGCCGACTGCGACAATCATGCGTGAGATGGGCCAGCGTTACAACGTGCCGGTTTCGGGAGAGCTTGCGTTCGGACAGGACTATGCACAAACCCTGTCCGACTGGCGCGACCGTTTCCTGGCAGCTTGGCCACAGCTCGTGCCGATGGGCTTTGACGAACGCTTCCGCCGCATGTGGGAGTATTATCTCGCTTATTGCGAGGCTGGTTTTCGAACCGGCACGATCGATGTGCGCCAGATGGTCTTTGACAAGGCCAAATGAGCCATGACCGCACGATGAGCGAGCCATCCGCCCGGCAGTTGATGGCCTATGCAGCGCCTGCCCTGCCGCTGGCTGCGCTTAGCCTGCCATTTTACGTGCTGGTGCCGGAGTTCTACACGCGGGATCTGGGTCTTCCCATCGCGACAGTCGGCTTCGTGCTGCTGCTGGTGCGCATTCTGGATGCAGCTGCCGACCCTGTTGTTGGCCTTCTGGCCGATCGCTGGCGCCCCACGTTCGGGCGGCGACGGCTCTGGGTGCTTCTGTCGGCGCCACTTGTGGCCTTGGCGGCTTATTTCGTGATGTCACCGCCAGAAAGCCCGACGGCTTTTTACCTGCTGCTTTGGGCAAGCCTCCTGTCGGTTGCCTGGACAGCCAATCAGGTGCCCTACGGAGCCTGGGGCGCAGAGCTCTCGCGCAGCTATGCCGGGCGAACGCGTGTCTCGGCCTTTCGAGAAACAGGCACGGTCATCGGCACATTGCTTGCGCTGCTGATTCCGGCGGTCATCCAGCTGCGCGGAGGCACCGTGCGCGAGGGGTTGCTGGCGCTGGCCATGCTGGTCGCAATCGGCCTGCCGCTGGCCACCTTGCTGGCCACGCGCATGGCGCCAGAACCAACCGAGCGCAGCACCAGCAGGATCAGCCTGCGCCAGGGCTTTGCGCTGATGCTGGCAAACCATCCGTTCCGACGCCTGCTGGCCGCCTTTCTCATCAACAGCCTCGCAAACGGCCTGCCGGCTGCGCTTTTCCTGTTCTTTGTCGCCGACCGGCTGGGAAACCGTGATGCGGCAGGACCGCTGCTCGTGCTTTATTTCCTGTGTGGGGTCGCAGGCGTGCCCTTTTGGCTCTGGCTGGCCAATCGCACCTCAAAGCATCGTGCCTGGGCGATTGGCATGTTGATGGCTTGCGTCGCTCTTTCGGGTGCGGCCTTCTTGTCTGCGGGCGACGTCTGGATTTTTGGCATTATCTGCGTTTTCACAGGCTTGGCGCTTGGGGCCGATGTCGTGTTGCCTGCGGCCATCCAGGCTGACGTTATCGATGTCGACACTGCCAATACCGGTGAGGAGCGCGCTGGCCTTTATCTCGGCATCTGGGCGCTGGTGACGAAGCTGTCGCTTGCCGGTGCGGTTGGCATCGCCTTCCCGCTGCTGGCGCTTTCGGGTTTTGATCCATCCGCCGGTCTCCGGACAGAGAGCGGCCTGCTGACTTTGGCTTTGCTGTATGCGGCAGTCCCAAGCGTTCTGAAGCTGGGTGCCATTGCGCTGGTCTGGAACTTCCCGCTCGGCAAGGCCGAGCTGCACGTCGTTGCTGCCAGAATTGCCGAGCGGCGCTGATCCGCGTCAATCCTTGCGCTTGTCCCAGCCCGTCGCCTTGGCAATCAGCGGAAAATACAGCGCATAAGGCAGACGCTGGATCAGCTTGAGAATCCAGGCCAACCGCCGTGGAAAGACAATCTCGAAGCCGCCACGCTCAAAGCCATCAACGGCGCGGCGCGCGGCCTCGTCCATCTGCATCAGGAACGGCATGGGAAAGTCGTTCTTGCGCGTCAGCGGCGTGTCGATAAAGCCGGGATTGACGACCTGCAGGATGATGCCCAGCTTGTCGCAATCGAACTTCAGCGCTTCACACATATGGATCACGGCTGCTTTGGACGCGCCGTAGGCCGCAGCTTTCGGCAATCCGCGATAGCCTGCAACCGAGGCATTGACGGCGATCTGGCCTTGGCCCCGCTCACCCATGCGCGGCAAAAGCGCAGCCAGACCCTTGGCTGCTCCAAGCAGGTTGACAGCAAAGGCCTGCTCGAAAGCCTCAAGGTCAAGCGCACCAGCGCGCACGTAAGGCGCCACGCCAGCATTGAGAAAAGCCATGGCGATCGGGCCATGGACAGCCTCTATGCCCTGCACCGTGTTCTGCATCGACAGGGCATCGGTCACATCACCAGGATGAGCAACCATGCGTCCCGGCAGGCCAGAAGCGGCAAGCACCATGGCCTCCAGCTGCTCATTGCGCCGCGCCGTGATGGCCACCGTCCAGCCACGCCGCGCCAGCTCCATGGCGGTCGCCTGCCCGATGCCGGAACTCGCGCCCGTGACCCAGGCGACGCCATCGGCGGGCGTCATGCGCTTTAATGGCATGGTTTTCTCCAGATTCCAGAAGAAACGGCTAAAAAAACAGGCCGCATCTCTGCGGCCTGTCCATTCCTCATCACATCATGTCGTATCAGTGACCAAAAACCCGCCGCAACAGGGCCATGACCGGGCCGGTGAGCTTCAATGGTGCATCCGTGACAGCAAAGCAGATGCAATCAGCTTCCTTGCCAGCCACCGGTGAGTGATCCACATCGTCGTCAGCGACGGCGACATCGCCCCGCTCGTAGCGTCCCTGCTCATCACTGAAGCTGCCCTTCAGCAGAAGCGTGACTTCCTGTCCGCTATGGGTGTGAGACGGCATCTTGCGGCCAGCCCTGATCCAGTAAAGCACAGCCTCGCCGCCATCACGGGTCTCGACGCGGTATTCCTTCACGCCCGGGAGCCGGAAGCGCCACTTGATCTCGCTCGAAGACACGCCGAGATAATTGCGCAAAGCCGACGGCAAAACAGGGTCAGCCACAGGCCTTGATACAGTCGCGACGGGAGAAGGACCGGCAAAAATCTTTGCCAGCCGTTCGTCGCGGCTGAGCAATGGTGTGCTGCCGGACTGCATCATCACGTCAGCGCCTGCATCTTCCAGCGCGGCAACGAAGCTGCGGTTGCGCGGGCTCATCTCGAGATGCGAGGCAACGAGCGCGTGCAGGGGCCGGCTCAGGCTGCCCGCGGCATATGCTGCCAGCAATGCATCGAGCGGTTGAGCCGAAGCGCTCCCATGTGCGTGCAATGTCAAAACCAGATCCCCGTCAAACCGTATCACATCTGCCCGGCGATCCAGACGAACCGTACCGCTCGCTTGAATTTACGCGGTGTCGCCGACAGCAGATCACCCTCGCGCCATCTTTTAGCACTGCAACAACAATGCACTAAACAATTTAAAGGTTTCAACCTCAAAAGCTGGCTTTTGAGCCCGCGCTGCGTGACCACACGTCGCAGGATTGGAGGCGGATCACTTGCCAGATGCAAAGGCACATGGCACTCACCAAGGATCATTGGGCCGAGCAAGGAAATCGAGCAATGGCAACAGATCTGCTGTTCCGCGCTGATTCCCTGTTGCGTGAAGCGCCTGCAACCGTGCTGGCCATCAACGAGCGTGGTGGCATTGTCCTTGATCGCACGGTGTTTTACGCAAACAGCGGTGGACAGCCAGGCGATACGGGCTGGTTCGTCCGGGAGGACGGATCGCAGATTGCCATCGCGACAACGGTCTATGATCCGGCAGATCGGAGCCTGGTGCTCCATGTTCCGGCAGAGGGACAACCTGTTCCGGAGGTCGGCGAGCAGATCACGGCAAGGCTCGACTGGGCGCCGCGTCTGCTGCGCATGCGCGTTCATTCCGCCCTGCATCTGCTGAGCGTTGTCCTGCCCTATCCCGTAACAGGCGGCGGCATCGGCAATGGCGACGGGCGGCTGGATTTCGATATTCAGGATGCAGGCCTCGACAAGGCGGAGCTGACCGGCAAGCTTCATTCGCTGGTGGATCGCGCCGCATCAATCACGGATCGCTGGATCACCGATGCCGAGCTCGATGCCAATCCAGGCCTGGTGAAGACACTCTCCGTTCAGCCCCCGCGCGGTTCGGGCCGTATCCGGCTGGTCGAGATTGAAGGTGTCGATCTGCAGCCTTGCGGCGGCACGCATGTCACGAACACAGCCGAGATTGGCAGAGTAACGATCACCGAAATCGAAAAGAAGGGCAAGCAGAACCGCCGCGTGCGGATTGTGCTGACCTGAGCCAAACCATTCAAGCCATTGAACATACGAAAGAACAGGCCGGACATGACCAGAGATGATATCTTCGTTTCGACAGAGTGGCTGGCGCAGCGGCTGAACGCACCCGGGATCGTGGTGGTGGATGGCTCCTACTATCTGTCGACCATGGGCCGCGATGCCGCAGCCGAATACCTCGACGAGCGCATTCCCGGCGCGGTGCGGTTCGACATTGATGCGGTCAAGGACATGTCCAGTGCCTTGCCCCACATGCTGCCGCAGCAAGAGCAGTTTGCCCGGCAGGTTGGCGAAATGGGCATTGGCGATGGCATGACCATCATTGTCTATGATGGCATGGGGCTGTTTTCAGCGCCTCGCGTGCGCTGGACGTTCCGGACTTTTGGTGCCACCGACGTGCGCATCCTCGATGGCGGCATGCCGAAATGGCGAGCTGAAGGCCGGGCCACAGAGCAAGGAACCCCGGCGCGCCGCGCGCCGCGCAGCTTCACAGCCCGGTTTGATCGCAGCGCAGTCGCAGATGTTTCCGATGTCAGGCGCGCACTGGAAAGCGGCAGCGCGCAGGTGGTGGATGCGCGCCCTGCGGACCGCTTCAAGGGCGATGCGCCCGAGCCGCGGCCCGGCCTGTCATCGGGCCATATGCCGGGCGCGCTCAACCTGCCTTTCGCCGCCATCATCGAGAACGGCCAGCTGAAGGATGCTGGCGCCATTGCAGATGCACTCAAGGCAGCTGGCATAGACACCTCGCAGCCGATCATCACGAGCTGCGGCTCGGGTGTGTCAGCCGCCATTCTCTCGACCGCGCTTGAAATGGCGGGCAAACCAGCGCGCGCGCTTTATGATGGCTCCTGGGCCGAGTGGGCCTCGCAGCCGGGTGCCGACATCAGGAAGGGGTAGGCCCAGGCGCGCACCTTTCAGGGCGGATGGCGGGCCTGCACCGTGAATTGTCCGTGAAAACCGCCGGTTTGACTTGCAATATCCCCGGCATTGGCCTGGACTGACATTCTGTCCCAACGTCAGATCGAGGTGCAGCATGACTCAGGCCTATAATCTCGTCTTTTCCGACGGCACGGGCCAGCGCGGCGTGCCGGATGTGAACGGGAAACCGGGTGCCGGTGCCACCAACATCTACAAGATGTATCTGGCGGCCAATCAGGTGGGGGCGCAAACCTGTTTTTATGATCCAGGCCTTGGCAGTGACCCGCAGCTGACGCTGGACTGGATCACCTGGGGCAAGAACCTCGTCGCCAAGGCGACAGGCGCCGGCATCACGCGCAACATCCGCGAGACTTACGAGTTTCTCATCATGAACGATGCGCCCGACAGGCACATCGGACTGTTCGGCTTCAGCCGTGGCGCCTACACAGTGCGCAGTCTGGGCGGCTTGCTCGGTCTCTGCGGCATTCCCGCTGCCATGCAGGGCGGCATCAACATTCGCGGCACGGCAAAAGCCGAGGTGGCCAAGCGCAATGCACTGATCGACAAGGCGATTGGGATCTATCAGGACTATGGAGAAGAGAAAAAACACATCCGCAAGGCCAATGGCGCAGCCTTTCGTGCAGCCTATCAGTGTCGTGAAGTCGTCCCGCATGTAATCGGAGTTTTCGACACCGTGCAGGCGCTCGGCCTTCCCGGCATCACGGATGTGGTCAATTTCTTCAAGCATGCCTTTCACGATGCGGAGCTCAATCCGAAAGTGCCGTTCGGCTTTCAGGCACTCTCGATTGACGAGGACCGGGCAATCTTCAGCCCGCAG
>JANMMX010000162.1:0-2488 GCA_031373605.1 Allobosea sp.
GGTCAATGTCTCGGCCTTCTCGCATGCGCCGGGCGGGCAACGCGCCAGCGATGTTGCGCTGGGTGCGGCCTGCGCGACAATCGGGCTGCTGGTCTGGATTTCCTATGCCGTCATCAATGCGCGCGTGATGCGGGCGCCCAACCCGCCAGGCTCACTTGCCTGGACGGGGCTGCAGGGCGTTGGCGCGGGGCTCGCCACCTTGCCGCTGATCCCGCTCAGCCTCTGGCTCGGCAATTCCGGCTGGCCTGTCTATCCGCTGACGAGCCCGGAAGGCGTCCGCTTCGCCTCATGGTCGCTAGCGCTCGGCATCGCGGGCTCGTGGTTCGCGACCTGGTTCTGGATCATAGCGTCACGCCGTCTGCCGCTGGCGCTCTCGGCCCAGCTCATCATCGCCGAGACACTTTTCGCGCTGCTCTACGGCTTCCTCTATGAGCAACGCTGGCCAACCTGGGCGGAAGGCATAGGCGCCACGATTCAGATGGTCGGCGTGATGCTGGCCGTCGCGATTTTCGGGCAGGCGGCGAAGGCCAGGGTGTGAGGGCCGATGTCTTTGGTCAAAACGGTACAATTTGCGATGGCAATTGTTGAAGGTGCCAATTGGCAGCGTTGCATCCGGAAAATTCGCATGGCAGTGATGCATCACATCGCGTGAGACAAGCGCGAGCTTCAGGGAAGGAATTTAACCATGCTCTCCATCACACGCACCTCACTTTTGACGGGCATTGCAGCCCTCACACTCGGCGTGGCGCTGACTGGCGCAGCTTCTGCGCAGGACGTCATCAAGATCCCCAACATCATCGAACTGTCCGGCGCAGGCGCGGCCGTTGGCCAGAACTGGAAGAACGGCTCGTCGCTTGCCGTTGAAGAAATCAACGCCAAGGGCGGCATTCTCGGCAAGAAGCTGGAGCTTGAATTCGTCGACACCGGCACCGATCCCGGCAAGGCGCGCGCCGGCGTGCAGCGCGCGCTTGACGACAAGCCGATGGTGATCTTCGGGCCGATTTATTCCGGCAGCGTCAGCGTGACGCTGAAGATGACGGCCGAGGCCGAAGTCGCGCAGATCATCGGTGGCGAGGCTGCCCCGCTCACCGCGCAGGGCTCGAAGTACATTTTCCGCACCTCGTTCGGGCAGAATGTCTCGATGCCGAAGATCGCGAATTACATCCGCGACGAGGTCAAGGCCAAGACCATTGCAGTGCTCTATCAGAACAATGATTTCGGCAAGGGCGGGCGCAACGCGATCATTCCGGAGCTGGAGAAGCGTGGCATCAAGGTGGTCTCCGATCTCTCGGCTGAAACCGGCCAGGCTGATTTCACCGCCGACGTCATCAAGGTGAAGAGTGCCAATGCTGATGCCGTCTTCGTTTATCTCAACGAGGAAGAGAGTGCGCGTTTCCTGATTGAGGCCAAGAAACAGGGGCTGAACAAGCCACTGATCGGCGAGACGACGCTGCTGGGCCAGAAGGTCATCGATCTGGCGAAGGATGCCGCTGAAGGCGTGAAGGGCCATGTCGGCCTGAGCGCGGACGCACCCTCGCCTGCCATCCAGGCCTACGCCAAGAAGTTCTCCGAACGCTACAAATACACAACCGACCATAACGGCATCAAAGGCTATATTGCGCCGTACATGCTGAAGGCAGCTGTCGAAAAGGCTGGCAAGTGGGATGCGAAGGCCATTGCGGCGGCTTTGCGCGGCCTGACCATCACGCCTGACAAGGAGCCGGGCATCCTGCTTGAAGCCACATGGGACGAGACGGGCGAGATCGACCGCGTGTCGTTCCTCGCCGAGGTCAAGGGCGGCAAGCAGGTCATCACCCAGACACTGCCCAAACTGGCCAAGTGAACCTACTGAAGGTGAGCCCAACGCAGGCACGCACGCGGGCCTGAGACAACGAGGGTGGCAGCGCCTGAAACACAGGCTTGCTGCCACCTGCCACGATGGCCTGCGGACAGGCACATCTTGTGAACGGTTGCCGGCGCACGGATGCGCCTTCTGGCAGGAGCCGCCATGACGGATTTCATCCAGCTGATCGTGGCGGGCCTTGCCACCGGCGCCATTTATGCGCTCGCCGCGATCGGCTTCACGCTGGTCTGGCAGACGGCGCAGACGATCAATTTCGCGCAGGGCGAGTTCGTCATGCTGCCGGCGTTCTTCGCGCTGGGCGCGATGTACTGGCTGGGCGTGCCATTCTCGGTGGCCGCCGTCTTGGCCGTTGCCATGTCGATCTTCGTGCTGGGCTTCCTGTTCAAGCGCATCATCGTTGACCCGCTTGAGGGCCAGCCGGTCCTGCCCATCGTGATCTCGACACTGGCGCTGGCGATCTTCCTCAAGGACGGCGTCAAGGACGTCTACAGCGCCGAGGCGCATGCCTTCCCCACCATGCTGCCGCGCGATGTCATCTCGGTGTTCGGCGCCAAGATCTCGCTGGACCAGATCGGCGTGCTGCTGGTGGCGCTGGCGACCATCCTGACGCTGGCGTGGTTTCTG
>JANMMX010000168.1:0-3291 GCA_031373605.1 Allobosea sp.
GTGCCGGGCAAGGCCTGCAGCAGGCCCTGCCACGCAGGGCCGACAGAGCTTGCCGGCAGCCAGGCAATGCCGTGGCCAGCGGCTGCCAGATCGCGCAGCACATCGCTCATGTCGCTCTCGATCACGCGCGAGCCGATGACATGGCCATTGCTCGATTCCAGCATCATTTCGACCAGCCGCGCCAGATAGACACCGGGCGTGTAGAGCAGCAGCGGCAGGGGCTTGTCGGCCCTTCCCGGAAGCGCGAATTGCTGGCGGCTCATCAGCTCGCGGCTGGCATAAGGCACAAGCCGGTCCTCTGCGACATGCAGCCGCTCGAACCCTTCGGGATCGAGATAGACCGGCTGCTGCGCGCTTTCGAAACACAGCATCAGGTCGACGCTGTCGGACATCAGCGAAGTCACCAGATCATCGATGTTGCCGAGCACGACCGAGCAGCTGAGCTCGCGGCTCTGGCTCCAGCGCGGCCACCATTGCGCAAACTGCGAGGTGGCCAGCGCATAGGGCAGCGCGACACGCACATGCTCGCGCCGTGCAAGAGGGTCGCCCGCAATGTCGCTGCGCGCATCCATCGTGGCTCGCACGATGCCTGCCGCATGCTGGCGGAACTGCTCGCCTGCAGGTGTGAGCCTCGCGGGGTGAATGCCACGGTCGATCAGAGCTGTGCCCACCCAGGCCTCCAGCGACTGGATGCGCCGGCTGAAGGCCGCCTGCGAGGCATTGCGCCGCTCGGCCGCGCGGGTGAAATTGCCCGTCTCGGCCACCGTGAGAAAATCCTGCAGCCAGCGAATATCCATGATGCCTGCGCGCTCCCGTATCTTGTCTGGCTGTCATTGCATGTTGCGACAAGCCTAGCGTGGCTTCGTCGAGAATCGCCATGCAGAATTTGCATTGGTTTTGGAGAGGCGGGAGCGCGATGATGGTGGCGCTCCAAACTCATCCCGCCAGCCGGACACACGCCATGCAAATCCACCCGCCCTATCTGATGTTCCTCGGCGATGTCCGCGACCAACTGGCCGCCAAGACAGCGCAGGGCATTGTCGACTGGCGGCCCGAATGGTGCCTCGGCCAGTGGCGGCTGCCGGGTTGTGGCGCTGATTTGAACATCCCCGAGATGACCCTCGCAGAGGCCCGCGCCAAAGGCGTGCGCACGCTCATCGTCGGCGTGGCCAATGCCGGTGGCGTCCTGCCGGACCACTGGACTGATGCCATCGTGCAGGCGCTTGAGGCAGGCATGGATGTGGCCAGCGGGCTGCATGCCAGGCTTGGCTCCAGGCCCGCCATCGCTGCTGCTGCTGCAAAGCATGGCGGCAAGCTGTTCGATGTGCGCCACACCGATCAGGTTTTTGCCACCGGCAAGGGCACCAAGCGCAGCGGCCTCAGGTTGTTGACGGTGGGCACTGACTGCTCGGCTGGCAAGAAATACACAGCACTTGCGCTGGAACGCGAGATGCGCGCACGCGGGATGGACGCCGATTTCTGCGCCACTGGCCAGACCGGCATCTTCATCTCGGGGCGCGGCGTTGCGGTCGATGCCGTGGTGGCGGATTTCATTTCCGGCGCAGTCGAATGGATCTCGCCTGCGGCTGCGCCCGCGCATTGGGATCTGATCGAGGGGCAGGGCTCGCTCTTCCACCCGTCCTTTGCCGGTGTGACGCTGGGCCTGCTGCATGGTGCGCAGCCCGACGCCTTCATCGTCTGCCATGAGCCCACCCGCACCACGATGCGCGGTGTGGCCCATCCCCTGCCGACGATCCAGCAGGTGATCGATCTCACCGTGCATTGCGGCATGCTGACCAACCCGGCCATTGCCTGCACCGGCATCGCCATCAACACGCAGGCGTTGGGGGAAGTCGAGGCGAAGGCCTATCTCACGCAGCTCTCGGAGGAGCACGGGCTGCCTGCCACCGACCCTGTGCGCTTCGGCGTGGGCAATCTGGTTGATGCGCTGGTGGCGCGCTTTGAGGCTGGCAAGGCCTGATTTCATTCGAGGGATAGCCCAGAGAAAGTTCACTTTCTGTTCTTGTCGCTTGCGGAGTTTCCCGCTAGTCTCGCGCGAGTGGTGCAGGGGCTGGACTGATGGTAACGCGCGTCTCGACGGTTTCATTCGAGGGCATCGAGGCCCGTGTGGTCGATGTGCAGGTGCAGGTGGCGCCCGGCGGTGTTGCTTTCATTCTTGTCGGGCTGCCGGACAAGGCGGTGGCGGAAAGCCGCGAGCGGGTGCGCGCTGCGCTGATCGCGTCTGGTCTGGCGCTGCCTGCCAAGCGCATCACGGTCAATCTCGCGCCGGCCGACATGCCGAAGGAGGGCAGCCACTATGATCTGCCGATCGCGCTTGGCATCATGGCGGCCATCGGCGCGCTGCCATCGGATGCGCTGGCGGGTTTCACCGTGCTGGGCGAATTGGCGCTGGATGGCTCGATCACGCCGGTGGCGGGCGTGCTGCCAGCCGCCATCTCCGCCAATGCGCGCGGGCAGGGGTTGATCTGCCCTGCCGCCTGCGGCTCGGAGGCGGCCTGGGCGGCCAGCGATCTCGAAATTCTGGCGCCGCGCTCGCTGATCCAGCTCGCCAATCATTTTCGCGGCACGCAGGTGATGGCTCGCCCTGAGCCTGCTGTCGCGCGGATGGCTGGGCTCCTGCCCGATTTGCGTGACATTCGCGGGCAGGAAAGCGCCAAGCGTGTGCTGGAGATCGCAGCGGCTGGCGGCCATAACCTGCTGATGAATGGCCCGCCGGGCGCGGGCAAATCGATGCTGGCGAGCCGCCTGCCGTCGATCCTGCCGCCGCTCAATCCGCGCGAATTGCTCGAACTCTCGATGATCCTTTCTGTTGCTGGCCAATTGGCGGATGGCGCGCTGACGGACAGGCGCCCTTTCCGTGCACCGCATCACTCCGCCTCCATGGCGGCGCTGGTGGGCGGCGGTTTGCATGCGCGGCCGGGCGAGGTCTCGCTCGCGCATCATGGCGTGCTGTTTCTCGACGAGTTTCCCGAGTTCCATCCACAGGCGCTGGATGCGCTGCGCCAGCCCATCGAGACCGGCGATGTGCTGATCTCGCGGGCCAACCACCGCGCCACGTATCCCGCGCGGTTCCAGCTGGTGGCCGCCATGAACCCCTGCCGCTGTGGCAAGGCCATCGAGCCAGGTTATGCCTGCAAGCGCCAGCCCAACGAGCGCTGCATGGCGCAATACCAGACGCGCATCTCCGGCCCGCTGCTGGACCGGATTGATCTGGTCATCGATGTGCCGGCGGTGACGGCGTCCGACCTGATTCTGCCTGCTGCCAGCGAA
>JANMMX010000174.1:0-9785 GCA_031373605.1 Allobosea sp.
GCGTAAGCTCCCGCATGGCCCAGCGCAAAACCGTTGGCAACATGGCGCACCTGGAGGCTGAGCGCCAAGCCATCAATGCTGCCGCGCCAGACAGGTTCACCCGGGCGCCAATCAGAATCGACGTGGCAGGCAGCAGCGCCCTCGAACGTGACCGAAGCATGGCCGGGCGGGCCCGAGACGGTGACGGAAAACCGTTCATCGCCAAGGTGGACAACGCGCTCCTCGTCGAAGGCGACGGTTTTCCAGCCATCCATCTGGCCGGAAATGCCGCGTTTGCGGGTGTTCATCACATGGTCGATCTGCGCGGCAACAACCGCCATGCGCAGTGCCACCTCGCCCGCAGGCTTCGGCAGCGAGAAGCCTTCAGGGAATTCCTCCGCGATGAATCCTGTCGAGAGATCGCCCGAAATCCAGCGCGGATGATGCATCAGGGCCGACACGAACGGGATATTGTGGCGGATGCCCTCGATCGCAAACGCATCCAGCGCGCGCGCCTGCGCCTCGATGGCCTCCCGCCTCGTGGGCGCATGCGTCACCAGCTTGGCGATCATCGGATCATAATAGATCGAGATTTCGCCTCCCTCGAACACACCTGTGTCGTTGCGCACAGTGGCATTGCCATCGCGCCCTTCGGCCGGAGGGCGATAGGTGACGAGGCGGCCGGTGGAGGGCAGGAAGCCGCGCGTCGGGTCCTCGGCATAGACACGGCTTTCGACAGCCCAGCCATTCAGCTTCACATCGGCCTGGCTGATCGCAAGCTTTTCGCCATAGGCCACGCGGATCATTTGCTCGACCAGATCAATGCCGGTGATCATCTCGGTCACCGGATGCTCGACCTGCAGTCGCGTGTTCATCTCGAGGAAGAAGAAGGATTTGTCCTGCCCCGCCACAAACTCCACCGTGCCGGCGGAATCATAGTTGACGGCCTTGGCCAATGCCACGGCCTGCTCGCCCATCTTTCGGCGTGTCGCCTCGTCCAGCAGGGGCGACGGCGCCTCTTCCACCACCTTCTGGTTTCGGCGCTGGATCGAGCATTCCCGCTCGCCGAGATAGATCACGTTGCCATGCTTGTCGCCGAGCACCTGGATCTCGATATGGCGCGGATCGACGATGAACTTCTCGACGAAGACGCGGTCATCACCGAAGGACGACGCCGCTTCCGACTTGGCCCGGGCAAAGCCCTCAGCCACCTCGCCCGCCGAATGGGCGATGCGCATGCCCTTGCCGCCGCCGCCGGCGGACGCCTTGATCATGACCGGATAGCCGATCTCGTCAGCGATCTTCACGGCATGGGCCGGGTCTTCGATGACGCCGAGATAGCCCGGAACTGTCGAGACATTGGCCGCCGCCGCTGCCTTCTTGGATTCGATCTTGTCGCCCATCGCCGCAATCGCATGCGGGTTGGGCCCGATGAAGGTGATGTTGGCTTCCTTCAGCGCATGGGCGAAGGCCTCGCGCTCGGACAGGAAGCCATAGCCGGGGTGCACCGCTTCGGCGCCCGTGGCCTTGCAGGCCGCAATGATCTTCTCGATGACGAGATAGCTCTGAGCAGCGGGCGCCTCGCCGATATGGACGGCCTCATCGGCCATCTCGACATGCAGTGCATCCCGGTCCGCGTCGGAATAGACCGCAACGGTCTTGATGCCCATGCGCCGCGCGGTCTTGATGACCCGGCAAGCGATCTCGCCACGGTTCGCGATCAGGATTTTGCCAAACATGCGCCTGTCCCCAGCCATTGCATGTCACCACTGTGACGGCTGGGGTTTAAGCTGCGCAAGCGCCAGCGTCCACCTGTGCGAAAGTCGCTTGTCAGATGAGTGGCCGCGCGCTTGCCTTTTTTTGCAAGTGCGAAATCAGGCTCAGCTGGCGAGCAGAACCAGATCCTGCACGGTCGAGGCGCGGCGAGCACCGGCGCCGCCTTCCCGCATGGCGAAAGTCAGCAGCGCTTCATCGCAGCCATCGGCTTCGCGCACGACCTCGAAGGCGATGCGAAGCGCGGTTGGCGTCGGGCCGCCACCAGCAGACAGCGTCGTCACCAACCAATGGGCCGCATCCCGGTCGATGATGCCGGTCGGGCGTGAGGCCCAGACAGCGAAATCAACCGTCACCGCGACAAGATAATCAGCCCAGCCTGGTGCCTGGCACTTGACGGCGCGATCAAGTGCCACAAGAACGTCGATGGATTCACGTGTAATCACATCTTCGCCCAGCACATCCTGCTGAAGCATCCGCAAGTCTTCTGTCGTGATCTCTTGCTTTTCAAGCACGCAATCAACGAACTCACGCAATTCATGACCAATCATTGCTCAACCCCATAGCGGCTTTGTTTTTGTGCCGCGTTGTCCCTGTCGAGGAAGACCATGCAGCATGAGCCGCCAGCAGCTGGTTAACGTGCAAATCTGAACGCGTGTTCAGGTTAAACGTTCCGCAGTGAAGGTGGTTGCGGTTTCGTTCAACGGCAAGGTGAAGAGAATCCTGCACTGTCCGAATGTGCGGCGAAGCGGACTGGTGTCGGTCTGCGGGTGGCACCTGGCTTTCCGGATCAGCCTGATTGCGGAACCTGTTTCAGATGAGCAAAAGCCTCTCGAGTGCTGGATAATCAGCCACAACGTGCCGCGCCCCAGCGCGCTGCAAGGCTTCAATCGGCTGGAAACCCCAGCTGACGGCAACCGGATTGACGCCGGCTGCAACCGCCATCTGCATGTCAAAGCTCGAATCGCCGATCATCCAGGTCTGGTCGGCAGTCGCGCCCGTCTCGCGCATCGCGTTCTCGATCATGCCGGGATGCGGCTTTGAGGGCGCATCATCTGCGGTCTGGATCGAGGCAAAAAGCATGCGCCAGTTGTTGCGTTCGATGATGTAGTCCGCGCCACGGCGCGACTTGCCCGTGGCGATGGCGAGCGTGATGTCGGATCGGGCGGCCAGTCTGGCCAGTGTTTCGGCCACACCGGGATAAAGCGGTTCGGCAAAAGCGGGATCAGTCTCGGCCTGAACACGCATGGCGTTGAACACCTGCTTGTAGGTTTCGGTCAGCCTCTCATCCGGCTGAGACAGGCCCGCCAACTGCATCAGCGCAATGTCGAGCGTCAGCCCCACCACGCCCAGCCCTGCCTCACGACCGGGGAAGACCAGACCGCATTGACGGAACGCCTCGCGCTGCGCTCCGAGGATGATCGCCTCGGAATCCACCAACGTGCCGTCGACGTCGAAAATCACCAGTTTCATGGGGCTCGCTTAGGCCAAGGCCTCGCGAGTCGCCAAGCCAAATCGGGTGCCAACCCAGATCAGGTGCGCTGCGGCGCACAGGCCTTGACGGCATCACGCAGTTCGGTGCCGCTCAGGCCCTTGGCCTTGGCTGCCTTGCGGCAATCGGCGCGTGCCGCCAGATCCGGGCGCTTGCCACGGAAACAGGTGGCCATCGCCTCCCGGCGCTCCTTGCCCTTCAGGCCCTTGGGCTCAACCTCGGTCTTGCAGGCCTCGCGCGCCACTTTCGCGGTCGGCTGGCCGTCCCGCGTCGTGGTGCGCGCCTCGCGGCTGGAAGCGGCGCGCGGAAATTTCGCCTGCATGCATTCGCGCATCGCGGTGCGGCGCTCGGTGCCTTTCAGACTCTTGCCATCAGCCTCGGTTGCGCAGGCCTTGCGCCCCTCCGCCCGCGCCGCCTTCCGGCTTTCGGCATTGGCCGCAGGTGGCACGCTGCCGGGAGCGGCATTGGGCACGGGTTGAAGCGGTGCAGTTTGCGCCCAGGCAGGCGCAATCATCAAGAATACGGCAGCGAAAGCAGCAAGGACGAGACGCATGGGAATGGCTCCGGCTGGCAGGACACAATAACGTGAACAAAAATAGAACACGATTTTCCGGTGCCCGCAAGAGCGATTCGACGGATCACGGGATTATTCGTCCGGCGCATCCACAATCGGATCATAGTGGCTGTCTTCGAGCCCCAAAAGGTTCCAGCTCTGGCGCATGTGCGGTGGCAGCGGGGCCGAGACATCGATGATACCCTTGCCGCGCGGGTGCGGCAGCACGATGCGGCGCGCCAGCAGATGCAGCTTGTTCTGGATGCCGCCGGGCAGCTGCCAGTTCTGGATGTTGAAATACTTCGGATCACCCACGATCGGGTGGCCGATATGGGCGGCATGCGCGCGCAGCTGGTGCGTGCGGCCAGTCACCGGCTTCAGCGAGAGCCAGGACAGCTTGGTCGCCGAGACATCGACGAGCGCATAATAGGTCACGGCGTGCATCGCGCCCTCGCCGCCGTGCTTGGCCACCGCCATGCGCTGGTCACCATCCTCCCCCTCCTCGCGGGCGAGATAGGTGGAAACACGGCCCTGCTTGACGCGCGGCACGCCGGCCACGAGTGCCCAATAAACCTTGCGCGCTGTGCGCGAGCGGAAGGTCTTGGCGAGTGTTGCCGCGGCAAAGCGCGATTTCGCGATCACCAGGCAACCAGCTGTGTCCTTGTCCAGCCGGTGGACCAGACGCGGCTTCTGCCCATCCGGGCTCATCATGACATCGAGCATGCCATCGACATGGCGCGTGGTGCCCGAGCCGCCCTGCACGGCCAGGCCAGCGGGCTTGTTCAGCACCATGACGTCGGCATCTTCATAGAGGATGATCGAGCGCAGGAAGGCCAGCGTGTCGTCATTCACTTTTGGCGCGCGTGGGCGTTCCGCCTGCTGCTCGATCTTCAGCGGCGGAATGCGCACCTTCTGGCCCGGCTCCAGCCTGTCCTTGGTTTCGGCGCGCTTGCCGTTGACGCGCAACTCGCCCTTGCGAACGATGCGCTGGATATGGCTGAAGGACAGCTGTGGAAAGCGCGCCTCGAGAAACCGGTCGATGCGCATGTCGGCTTCATCATCCGTCACGTCCAGTGTCTGCACGCCGGAGGCGAAGACTTCGGCAGTGGCGGCACGCGTCTGTGCCTTTGTCGGCCCGGCCGGCGCGCCTGTTTCCAGAGCAGGCTTTCGCGAAGATTTGGCCGGCATGATGCGCGGCAGCGGCGTAGCCTGCTGCACGAAATCCTCGCCACGCAGGGGCACTGCCGGTTTGGCCTTGCGCTCCGGCGTGCCGTTCAGCGCGGCATCGGCATCTGCTGCCTTGCGGCGCGCGGCGGCCTGACGGCGCAGATCATGGCTGGGACGGCCGACGCGGTTGTTCGGCTTGGTCTCGCTCGCACGCGGCTTTGCCGGGGCGCCATCACGCGGCGGGCGACTGCTTGCGCTTCGGCCAGCTGGGCCACTTCTGCCGGGGCCACTTCTGCCCGGACCTGCGCGACCGGCGCCACTGCGCCCCGGACCGCCTCGCCCTGCACCACCCTTGCCTGAACCACCCGTTTTCATGCCAAACCCCGAACCAGCCCAAGACCAGCAAACAGGGCCCCCAGCGAAAGAACCACAGAGGCCGCCACATAGGCGGCCGCGAGCGCCAGATCGCCGCGTTCCCATAACTGGAACGCATCGAGCGAGAACGCAGAAAACGTTGTGAAGCCGCCGAGCAGACCCGTGGCCAGAAACAGCCGCGCGCCCTGTGACCAGCCCGCGTCGGCCTTCATCGCCAGCCAGCCGATGAGCATGCCCATCGCGAGCGAGCCAGCGACGTTGACAGCCAGCGTGCCAAACGGAAACGCTGTCCCGAAGACCCGCAGGCAAGCCAGATTGACCAGATGGCGCAGCACGCCACCCAGACCCGCGCCGACAAAGACAAGAACCATCGCATTCATGACTTCAAGCGCTTAAAGCGCGCGCCCGTCCGGCACAACGGAATTCGGCGCTCGATGCGTGGCGGGCGATGCTGCTCGCAGCGCTGCAATCTGCCTCAATCAGCAAATCCGCGCCCATCGCGTGCCAAATCCACGAGGAGCGTCGCGGGCTCGAAACCCCTGCCAGCTGTCTCGGCCAACTGCTGAACACGGTTGAGCATGGTGGCTGCACCGAGCCTGTCTGCTTCGTGCATCGGCCCACCGCGCCAGGCCGGATAGCCATAGCCATGCACCAGCACGGCATCGATATCGGAGGCGCGTGCAGCGATCCCTTCGGAGAGGATCTTTGCGCCTTCGTTCAGCATTGCTGCGTGCACGCGCGCTTGAACCTCTTCAATCGAGAATGCCCGCTGCGGCAGGCCTTTCGCCGCTGCATGAGCCCTCACCATGGCATCGACTTCGGGGTTGGGCTGCCGCTCGCCATCGACATAGAGATACCAGCCGCGCTCCGTCTTTTGACCCAGATGTCCCATTCCGCAGAGTTGGTCCGCCAGCGGCACGTAGCGCTCATCCGGGTGACGTGTTGGTGCCAGACGTCTGCGCCGCGCCCAGGCGATGTCGAGACCAACCAGGTCCTGCACAGCAAAAGGCCCCATCGGGAACCCATAGGCTTCCAGCGCAGCGTCGATTTGCGAAGGCAGCGCGCCTTCTTCCAACAAGAACTCACATGCCGCACGCCAGCGCGCCAGCATGCGGTTTCCGATGAATCCATCGCACACGCCACAGACAACAGAGATCTTCTTCAGCATCCGGCCCAACGCCAGCGCCGTGGCCAGCACATCCGGCGCGGTTTGTGCAGCCCGCACGATTTCCAGCAGCTTCATGACATGTGCCGGCGAGAAGAAATGCAGACCCACCACGCGCGACGGATCGTCAAGGCCGGCAGCCATTTCATTGATGTCCAGATAGCTGGTGTTGGTGGCAATCACTGTATCGGGCCGCAACACGGCCTCCAGCCTGGCAAACAGGGCGCGCTTGACCGCCATGTCCTCGAACACAGCCTCAACGACGAGATCGACCGTGTGCAGGGCCGCCAGGTCATGTGCGACCACGAGCCCTGCCATGCGCTGCTGCAATCCCTCAGGCGTGAGTCGGCCACTCTTGAGACCGCGCTGCCACAGACCCTGCACGCGCTCCCGGGCCGCAACGACACGGGTCGCATCCGCCTCGATCAGGATCACATCCAGACCCGCGTCACGCACGGCCACAGCGATGCCAGCGCCCATCGTGCCACCGCCAACAACACCAACCGTTGCAAGTGCACGTGCCTTCACATTTGCCAGTTCAGGCAGCCGCGAGGTGGCCCGCTCGGCAAAGAACAGGTGGCGGAGGGCGAGGCTCTGCTCACCGGCCATCAGCTCGAAAAAGGCGGCCCGCTCACGGGGCTGCCCCTCGACAAAGGGGAGGCTCGCCACCTGTTGGACCAGCGCTATAGCCTTCAGCGGCGCGAGCCTGCCGCGTGCATCCCTGCGCACGCGAGCTGCTGCTGCTTCCCAGATGCCGTTGCCATCCGGCGGCAGCGGCAGCAACGATGTCTGGCATACGGGTTTGCCGATCAGCTGCCGGGCCTTCTTGATGGCAGCCTCCCTGACATCGCCAGTCGCGATCTCATCTGCCGCGCCGATCATCAACGCTTCGGTGGCGTTCACCATCCGTCCGGTCGCGATGATGTCCAGCGCGGTTGCCTGCCCGACCAGCCTTGGCAGGCGCTGCGTGCCGCCTGCGCCCGGCAGCAAGCCGAGCTTGACCTCTGGCAGGCCGAGCAGGGCCTTGGCATCCATGACCCGCGCATGCGCCGCCAGACCGATCTCGCAGCCGCCGCCCAGCGCGGTGCCATGCCAAGCCACGACAACCGGCTTGGCGCAGACCTCGATCCGGTTGACCACATCAGGCAAATGCGGTGCCAGCGGCGGCTTGCCGAACTCGCTGATATCTCCGCCTGCAACGAAGGTAGAGCCAGCGGCCGCAATGACGATGGCGTCGATCGCCGAATTCTCGTCCGCTGCCTCGATGGCTGCCAGCAGCTCGGCGCGCGCGCGCTGTGACATGGCATTGACTGGCGGGTGATCGATCTCGATCAGCGCCACGCCATCGTCGATCCGTGTGTTGACCAGCGGCTTCTGCAATTCCGACATTCTGATCTTCCTGCGCCTGACAGATGCAGGCCTAGCCTTTGCGGCCTTCCGCGACAACGAAATCCACCAGCCGCAGATCGACCTTCTCGCGCCCGCCCCAGCGGTCGAGCGAGAGCGTGCCTGCGGCATGCACCAGCTGGCCGCGCGCCTCTTTCAGCGCCATGCCCAGTGGCTCCTGCGCGGCACGAAAGACGATGCCGCCGATCATTTGGCCATCGCCGGCCTTCAGCCGGATGCGGACATGGCCGCCGCTGCCAACCTCGACCACATCCATCAGCCGATGCGAGGGGAAGGCGAAGACCGGCTCGGGGCAGCCAGATCCGAAAGGCCCCGCCCGCTCGATCTGCGCCATCAGCTCGGGGCGTGCCCCGCCAGCTGACAGCGCTGCATCGATCTCCAGCATGTCGGTTTCGGGGAGCGCCGCCATGGCCTGCGTCAGCGCTGCTTCGAGAAAATCCGTGAAGCGCGACATCTGCCCCGGCGCCAGCGTGATGCCTGCTGCCATGGCGTGGCCGCCGCCTTTCACAGCGACGCCCTCCTCGACAGCACGGCGCACGGCGCGGCCAAGATCAACGCCTGCGACCGAGCGACCCGAGCCTGTGGCACCGCCCTGCTCGTTCAGCGCCAGCGCAAAGGATGGCTTGCGAAAGCGCTCTTTCAAGCGCGCGGCCACCAGCCCAACAATGCCGGGATGCCACTCGCGCGAGCCTGTCACCAGCACGGCGCGCTGGGGCATCTTGTCTGTAAGTAACATCGCTTCAGCCACAGCCTCCTCGACGGCGGCGCGCTCGATCTCCTGCCGCTCCTGATTGAGCCGGTTCAGTTCAGCCGCGATGGCGCGCGCTTGCACCTCGTCATCCGTGGTGAGAAGGCGCGCGCCGAGGGCCGCATCGCCGATGCGCCCGCCCGCGTTGATGCGCGGGCCCAGCAGGAAGCCCAGATGCCAGGGCTGCAACGGCCCGTCGAGGCCGGCCACATCCATCAGCGCCACCAGCCCCGGACGCGTGCGGGCGCGCATCATCGCCAGCCCCTGCCGCACGAAGGCACGGTTGAGGCCCACCAGCGGCACGACATCGGCGACTGTGGCCAGCGCCACGAGATCGAGGCTCTCCAGCAGCGCTGGCTCGGGATTGGCTGCGCTCCAGAAGCCCTGCTGCCGCAATTCGCGGGAGAGAGCGACCAGCGTCATGAACACCACGCCTGCCGCGCAAAGATGGCCCAGACCCGAGAGATCATCCTGCCGGTTGGGGTTCACCAGCGCCTGCACATCGGGCAGGGTCTCGGGTGCCTGGTGATGATCCAGCACCACGACATCGAGCCCCAGCGCGCGCGCCTGCGCCAGCGGTTCATGACTGGTGGTGCCGCAATCCACTGTCACCAGCAGCGTCGCGCCCTCGCCCGCCAGCATGGTGATGGCGTCGGTGTTGGGGCCATAGCCCTCGATCAGCCGGTCGGGGATATGGATGCGCGGCCGCGCGCCCGCCGCTTGCAGGAAGCTCGCCAGCAGCGCCGATGAACAGGCACCATCGACGTCATAATCGCCGAAGATCGCCACCTGCTCGCCCTCGCGCACGGCTTGCGCCAGACGCCTGGCAGCGGCTTCCATGCCGGTGAGCACGGATGGATCAGGCAGCAGATCGCGCAGCTTGGGTTCAAGATAGCGCGCAGCGTCAGTTGCCTCGACGCCGCGCCCGGCGAGGATGCGCGCCAGAACATCCGGCAGACCCTCGATCTGCGCCATTGCCTGCGCGCGTGCCAGCCCGGCCGCATCCAGCCTGTCGCACCACGCCCGCCCGGTGGCGGAGCGCGACACACCCAGAAACGCGCGGCGAGGGTCAGGGCTCATGGGCCATCACGTCGCGCGAAGGCAGGGATTCGTCAATGTTGGGGGG
>JANMMX010000207.1:0-2110 GCA_031373605.1 Allobosea sp.
GCGGGCAGCGGAGAGAGACGCGGAATGGCCGAGACGGAACCAAAGAAGCGCGGCTTTTTTGCAAAGCTCTTTGGGCTTGGCAACGACGCGCCTGTTGTTCAGCCCGCGCCTGAGCCTGTTGCCGAAGTCGTTCCCGCGCCAATGCCAGTTCTGGTGCCCGAGCCCATTGTCGAGGTTCTGCCAGAAGTTGTTGCAGACGCATCTTCGCCAGCTGCAGCGGTGCCCGCCCCAGCGGAGATCAGCCTTCCAACTGTCCAGACGCCCCAGCGCAAGGAAGCAGCACCAAAGGCTGCTGCGCCGAAGCCGGCGCGCCCTGAGGCGCGGCCATTGCCGCCACTGGTTGAGGAGCCGGTGCTGGCGCCTGAACCACTGCCGCTTCCTGTTCCGGAGCCTGAAGTCGCTCACGTCGCTGCCGTCGAGATCGTTGCTGAGCCTATACCCGAGCCGGGGACCGCTCAGCCACCAGAGGTCGCGGTTCCGCCTGCGGCTCCCGTGACGCCAGATTTCTTGCCTGTTGCCGCACCAGAGCCTGCACTCAAGAAGAGCTGGTGGCGGCGTCTTTCGGATGGTTTGTCGCGCACGTCCTCGGCGCTGACGACGGGCATTACCGACATCTTCACCAAGCGCAAACTTGATGCCGCCACGCTGGAAGAGCTGGAAGACATCCTGATCCAGGCCGATCTTGGCGTCGACACGGCCACGCGTGTTGCCAAGGCGGTCAGTGCCGGCCGCTACGACAAGGAAATTTCGGCGGACGAGGTCAAGTCGATCCTGGCGCGAGAGGTTCAGGCCATCCTGACACCGGTGGCGCAGCCGCTTGTGATTGATGCCACCAAAAAGCCGTTTGTCATCCTGATGGTCGGCGTCAATGGCTCAGGAAAGACCACGACCATCGGCAAGCTGGCCGCCAAGTTCCGGGCCGAAAAGCGCACTGTGGTGATGGCTGCAGGCGATACGTTCCGGGCGGCCGCAATCGAGCAGCTCAAGGTCTGGGCCGAGCGCACAGGTGCCGGCATCGTGGCGCGCGAGCAGGGCGCGGATGCGGCGGGTCTCGCATTCGACGCGTTGAAACAGGCGGCCGCGCAGGGCACCGACATCGTGCTGGTCGACACGGCCGGGCGCCTGCAAAACAAGGCCGGGCTGATGGAAGAACTTGGCAAGGTCGTGCGCGTGATGAAAAAGCTCGATCCCACCGCGCCGCATGCAACTCTGCTGGTGCTGGATGCGACCGTTGGCCAGAATGCGATTTCGCAGGTCGAGGCCTTCCGTGAGACTGCTGGCGTCACGGGTCTGGTGATGACCAAGCTCGATGGCACGGCGCGTGGCGGCATTCTTGTGGCGCTGGCCGCCAGGTTTGGCTTGCCGGTGCATTTCATCGGCGTTGGCGAAAGTGTCGAGGATCTCGAGCCCTTCAGCGCGCTGGATTTCGCCCGTGCTGTTTCCGGCCTGAACGAAACAAACAGAGGTGCGGCGTGAGCCAGACTCCAACCCCGTTGAAAGAGACCACGCAGGAGCCGAACCCGCTGCTGAAGATGGCGCTGGAATTCGGCCCGCTGGCGATCTTCTTCATCACCAATTCTTACGGTGACCGCCTGTTCGGCGTTGCATCTGACCGGCGCATCTTCGTGGCCACCGGCGTTTTCATGGCTGCCTCGGTGGTTTCTCTGGCGCTCGCCAAGCTGTTGCTCAACCATCTGCCGCGCATGGCGATCGTTAATGCGGTGGTGGTGTCGGTGTTCGGCGGACTGACGCTGGCGCTGGATGACGCGCTGTTCATCAAGCTCAAGCCCACCATCGTCAACACCATCTTTGGCTGCCTGCTTCTGGGCGGGCTCTGGTTCGGTCGCTCGCTGCTGCAGCTGGTGCTCGACAGCGTGCTGAAGCTGACGCCGGAGGGCTGGCGTCAGCTCACATTCCGTTGGGGGCTGTTCTTTTTTGTGCTGGCCGTCCTGAACGAGGTGGTGTGGCGCACGCAGACCACCGATTTCTGGGTGGGCTTCAAGGTCTGGGGCATCATGCCGCTGACGCTCGTCTTCGCACTGGCGCAGACGCCGCTGATCCTCAAGCATGAGCTCAAGGATCCGGAAGATCTCAAGGACGAGGCCAAATC
>JANMMX010000255.1:0-2948 GCA_031373605.1 Allobosea sp.
TGGCGCGCGTGCGGGAATTGGTCTCGCTCTAGGGCGCAAGGGCTGCTGTTCCTAAGCCTATCCACACACTAACAGTTCAGTCGACATTTCCCTTGCAAGCCGCGCAACGGCTGACTAGCCTCACGCCCAAGAATTGCGGGCTAACGCTGTCGGGCTCATTGCCGTCAGCAAAGCACCAGCAATCTGGAGGCCGGGCCAACCGGCACTCCCCAGGAGCGAAACGTCCGGCCTGGTTCCGGCAAGGAGGATCAAGATGACGAAGACGATCTGGACGCCCTCACGGCGTGATCTGCTGCGCACCACTGCTGCGGCTGGGGCCCTGGGTGCACTCGGCGCACCTGCTCTGGTCCGCGAGGCCAATGCCCAGTCCAGCTTCAACTGGAAGCGGTTCGAAGGCGCCAAGCTCGATGTCATGCTGGTCAAGAATCCGCGCTCCGATCTGCTGCAATCGCATGAGAAAGAGTTCACGGCACTGACGGGCATCACCGTATCGTCCGAGCAGATCCCGGAACAACAGCAGCGCCAGAAGGCGATGATCGAGTTTTCTTCGGGAAAACCGACGTTTGACGTTACCATGCTGGCGCTGCACGTGCAGAAGCGTCTGGCGGCCAAGGGCAAGTGGCTGATCGATCTGCGGCCGCTGATCGCTGATGGCTCGCTGACCTCGCCTGATTTCGACTTCGCTGATTTCGCCGCCGGTGCTGTGGGCTTTGCCCGGCAGGCAGATGGCGTGCTCGACACGCTGCCGCATTTCATCGATTTCTGGATGCTCTACTACAACAAGGAAATGTTCGAGCAGAAGGGCGTCACTTACCCCAAGACCATGGACGAGATCGTGACCGCTGCCGCCAAGCTGCATGATCCGGCTAAGGGCGTTGCGGGCTTTGTCTCGCGCGGGCTCAAGAACGCCAACATCCCGGTCTGGACATCTTGGCTGCTGGGGCAGGGCATCGAGACCGTTTCCAGCACGGGCCAACTCCAGACCGATGGTCCCGAAGCGGTCTGGGCGGGCGAGCAGTATCGCAAGCTCAACAAGGATTATGGGCCCGCTGGCTCCATCGGCTTCAACTGGAACGAGTGCCAGACGACCTTCTCGCAAGGGCGCGCGGCCATGTGGCTCGACGGCATCGGCTTTGCCACGCCGCTGGAAGACCCGACCAAGTCGCGCATTGTCGGCAAGGTTGGCTACGGCGTCACGCCGCCAGGCCCCAAGGCGCATCATTCCGCGCTGTTTGGCGACGGTCTCGGCATTTCGCGCTCCTCGACCAAGAAAGAAGCTGCATGGCTCTACATGCAGTTCATGTGCAACAAGGGCAATCAGCTGGCCATGCTCAAGGCCGGTGCCGGTGCGCCGGGTCGCGGGTCTGCGCTCAGCAATCCCGAGGCTGCCGTCGGCTCGCGCTTCAACCAGCAGTATTTCGAATGCCTTGCTGCGTCCGGCAAGATTGCGCGTGCCGGCTTGCCGCAGATCATCCCGGTCACCGAGTTCCGCGATGTCTTCGGCGTGGCTCTCACCAACACCCTGTCCGGCGCCGATGTCGCGACCGAGCTGAAGAAGGCGACCGAGGCGTTCAAGCCCGTGCTGGAAAAGAGCGAGCAGGGCTGAAGTCCTGATCGTCTGATGCGGGCTGGCTCCGGCCAGTCCGTACCTGCCCTTTTTTCTCCCTGTCATGGTGTTTTCGCCGTGACAGGGCTTTGCTGGCCACCTTGGCCTGCCAACCCGAGCCATCATGTCCAGCATCACTGATCCACAAGCCGCCGCCCGACCGGCCTATGCCGATCACAAGCGGCATGACTTCAGTCGCAAGTACTGGCTGTTCTCGTTGCCGGCCGTGGTGCTCATCCTGGCTGTGATCGTCTTCCCCTGGCTGTTTACGCTCTACATGTCGACGCAGGAATGGAAGATTGGCGGCGGGGCCGAATTTGTGGGCCTCGGCAACTACCGGGACCTGTTCCGCGACACGCGCTTCATCGAGTCCATGGGGCATACGCTGTATTTCACCGTGCTGGCCGTTGTTTTGCCGGTGGTTTTTGGCACTGCTGCGGCTCTGGTCTTCCACCGCGAGTTTCCGTGGCGCGGTTTGCTGCGCACGGTCTTTGTCATGCCGATGATGGCGACGCCGGTCGCGGTGGCGCTGGTCTGGACCATGATGTTTCACCCGCAGCTGGGCGTGCTGAACTACCTGTTGTCGCTGGTCGGCATCGGCCCGCAGAACTGGGTGTATGATCCCGGCACGGTGATCCCGACACTGATTCTCGTCGAGGTCTGGCACTGGACGCCGCTGGTGATGCTGATCGTGCTCGGGGGCTTGGCTGGCCTGCCGAAGGAGCCCTACGAGTCGGCGCTGATTGATGGCGCGAATGCCTGGCACATGTTTCGCCACATCACGCTGCCGCTCGTCTGGCCCTTCATCATGGTGGCCATTGTCATCCGCACGATCGACGCGTTGAAGGCCTTCGACACGATCTTCGTCATCACCCAGGGCGGGCCAGGCACGGCGTCGGAGACGCTGAACATCTACCTCTATCTGCAGGCCTTCCAGTTCTACAAGATTGGCTATGCCTCCGCGATTGTGGTGATCTTCTTCGTCATCATCATCCTTTTGTCGCTGCTGCTGCTCTATGCGCGGCAAAAGTCGAAGTGGAACGCCTGATGAAGAATGGTCGGGCGCTTACGCATCCTTGTCATTCCGGGGCCGCGCAGCGGAACCCGGAACCCATGAACACCGCTGGTTCCCAGATGGAGCGGGATGTTCTTCGCTTCGTTCCGCAGCCAGCGTGTTTATGGGTTCCGGGTTCATCGCAAGCGCGATGCCCCGGAATGACGATAAGGAACGCTTCATGAAACGCGTTCTTGGCAAGATCGGCTTTGCGCTGTCAGTGTTCGTGCTGGTGTCGCCAGCGATCCTCGTCTTCCTCTGGATGATATCGCTGTCGCTCAAGAACGA
>JANMMX010000262.1:0-1691 GCA_031373605.1 Allobosea sp.
GTTTTCCGGCCGCTTCTGCTTTTAAGGATGGCGCAGGGGTTAGGCGGCCACATTGGCAAGGCTGGCGCGTGGGTCGCGGTTGAGAAGATCGAGAACGGTTGTCAAAACAGTTCCTCTAGATAGGGCTTAGCCCACATGCAATCCAGCGGGCCAGCAGCACAACCGCCATGGCGCCAATCGCCGCAACCAGCACCTTGTCGAGCCAGGGATGGCCGACGCTGATGCGCCAGCCGAGTTTTTCGCTGACATGCTCTGCAGCAAGCGCGCCGATGATGCCGGTGATGGCATAACGCAGCAGGCCCGAGCCGCCGACGATGAAGCTCGCCACCCAGCCGCCTGCAAGACCAACAGCCGCTGTCATCAGCAGAGGCTTCCAATCGACAGGCAGCTGCGCGCCGGGCGGCAGGATTTCGACCTTGGAATCTTCGATGACATCGGGTTTGCGGCGCTTGCGCGGGGGCATCAGTTGGCCTCCGCGCTCACGCGTTCAGCGCCCGGCCATAGGCATCCAGCACGCTCTCTTTCATCATCTCGGACAAGGTCGGGTGCGGGAAGACGGTGTGCATCAGCTCTTCTTCCGTCGTTTCCATGTTCATGGCGACAACATAGCCCTGGATCAGCTCGGTCACTTCCGCGCCCACCATGTGCGCGCCGATGAGCTGGCCGGTCTTCTTGTCGAAGATGGTCTTCACCAGGCCATTGTCCTCGCCAAGCGCAATCGCCTTGCCATTGGCGGCAAACGAGAAGCGCCCGACGCGGATGTCGCGGCCCAATTCCTTGGCTTTTGCCTCGGTGAGGCCGACGCTGGCGATCTGCGGATGGCAATAGGTGCAGCCGGGAATGAGCAGCTTGTCCATAGGGTGGACATGCAGACCCGCGATATGCTCGACGCATATGACGCCCTCATGCTCAGCCTTGTGCGCCAGCATGGGAGGGCCTGCGACATCGCCAATGGCATAGACGCCCGCCACATTGGTGCGGCCATAACCATCGATGCTGATGCAGCCGCGCTCGGTCTTGATACCCAGCGCTTCCAGCCCCAGCCCCTCGATGTTGCCAACGACGCCGACGGCGGAAATCAGCCGCTCGGCGGTGATCTCCTGTGTCTTGCCGTCGCTCTCGATGGTGGCGGTGACGCTGTCAGCGCCCTTTACCACTTTCACCACCTTGGCGCCGGACATGATCTTCATGCCCTGCTTCTCGAAGCTCTTGCGCGCAATCGCCGCGATCTCGGCATCCTCGACCGCGAGGATCTGAGGCAGCACTTCGACGACCGTCACCTCAGCGCCCATCGAGCGATAGAACGAGGCGAATTCGATGCCGATGGCGCCGGAGCCCATGACCAGCATGGATTTGGGGATGGCGGGCGGCACCATCGCCTCGAAATAGGTCCAGATCAGCTTGCCATCCGGCTCGATGCCGGGCAGCACGCGCGGCCTTGCGCCGGTTGCGATAAGGATATGCTTGGCGCTGTAGGTGCCATGGCCCAGCGTGCCCTTGGGCGCCGGGTTCTGCGGCAGGACAGCCGCCTTGGTTGCCGGCCCGACGCTGACCTCGCCAGGCTTGGTCAGCTTCGCCTCACCCCAGATCACGTCAATCTTGTTCTTCTTCATCAGGTAGCCAACGCCGCCATTCAGCTTGGCCGAAATGCCGCGTGAGCGCGCTACAACCGCCTTCACATCCGGCTTCAT
>JANMMX010000369.1:0-1958 GCA_031373605.1 Allobosea sp.
GATCCTGCAGCGCTCCGAGCATTCCTCGCAGGCGCTGCTCGTTCCCGGCGAGAAGCCCGGAACACTGGTCTCGACCGTTAATGGCTCGCCGGCGATCAAATCTGCCGGTGGCTACCTGCGCGCCCTGTCCGACAAGGCGAGGGCAGGGGAGTTTGCGCTGGGTCCCGTGCTGATGGCCCTGATCGGGCAGCGGAGCAAGGTGAAGCGCGGGAGGGGAACCGCTGCACTTGATAAAACCGGAATATAGGGATATTATGGAGAAAAGGAGACGAAACTTGCGCCGCTTTTCGACGGTCGATCTCGACAAGAACCTTGGCGATGTGAAGGCCATGGCCGCGCGCGAGCCTGTGATTATCACGGAGCATCGCAAGGATCGCTTTGTGATGATGGCGATCGCAGATTTTGAGCGTCTGAAGCGCAATGGCGATCCGCAACAGGCATTTGCAGCTGGCGAGACACCTGCCGAGCTGGCTGCCGGCTTCCTTCGTGAGATTGATCGCGTGCTTGACGAGACGCAATGACCGGGAGGCCCGGCACAACATTCGTCACGGGTGATATCGTCCAGTCTTACCCGTATCTGTGGCGCCGTGAGAGAGATCGGGGCGAGGATGCGGGGCGCAAGGACCGGCCGGTTTGTGTTGCAGTCGCGATGAAGGACCGCGACGGCCTGACGCATATGGCCCTGCTGGCAATCACCGGCAGCGAGCCCATGACTGGCCAGTCAGCTGTTGAACTGACCGCGCTGGAGATCAGACGCATCGGATTGCGCTCTCACAAACGGGCCTGGGTGATCGTGTCAGAGTATAACTACGACATTCTCGAGCGTTCCTATGCGCTCGAGCTACCGCGCACTGCCCCAAAGAAACTGTCTCCGGGATTCCTGAAGTCAGTTCTCGCTGCGTTTCGGCCTGTTCTGGCGGGTGCAGATGCGCGCGTGGACCGCCGTTGAAGCCCTACAGCCCAGCCGCCTTGGTCAGGTTCAGCTTGAAGCGCTCACGGGTCTGGCGATAGCTGCGCGTCATCTCGGCCGAGGCGTGGCCAAGCTGGCGCTGGATATGGGCCTCGTCGATGGCTGCCGAAGAGGCGAACCCCGAGCGCAGGCTGTGCCCCGAAAACAGCGCCAGGCGTTTGGCTTCGGGCAGATCGGAGCGCACGCCTGCTTTCATGGCGGTTGTCTTGACCAGCCGCGCCACCTGCGCATCGACGAGGCGTTCTGAGCCGACATCGCTGTTGGCCTGGCGCACGCGGCGAAACACCGGGCCGTTCGTGATGCGCGCCAGTTTCAGCCAGCGCTCGAGTGCATGGACCGGGCAGGTGGCGTCCGACGAGCCGCGCCCGATTTCGACCAAACGCCAGCCGGTCTTGCCCTTGATGGTGAGCAGCGCGCCAGCTTCCAGGATTTCGATCCAGCCGCCGCTATCCTCGGTCTGGGAGGGGCCGCAATCCAGCCCGGTGATCTCGGAGCGGCGCAAGGCTCCGGCAAAGCCGATCAGCAGGATGGCCCGGTCACGATAGCCGCGCAGGTTCTGCGGCAATGTGGCGATCATGGCGAGGATGTCTTCTGGATAGAGAGCCTCCTTTTTGGCCGGCGGCCTGCCATGGGTGCGCCGGATTCCGGCCATGACATCGGTGATGTGGCGGTCCTGGCGGGGCAGGGGCGTGCCAAGGGAGCGATAGGTCGTGGTCAGCGCGGCCAGCCTGCGCTCGATGGTGGAGGCAGCTGCAGGCCTCATGCCGGTGCCTGCGGCAGAGGCCGCGAGATACAGCCCCACCACCTGCGGATCGGGCAAGCGGCTGTCAAAACCTTGACGACGACACCAGCGCTCATAGAGCTTCCAGTCCGAGGCATAGGCCTTTTGCGTGTTGTCGCTGGAGCGTGCCGCCGCATAGTCGCGCGCGGTCCCGGTCAGGCGCCAAAGGGCCTGGCCCGAACTAGATCCGAGCGCAGGGGAGGGCAG
>JANMMX010000002.1:0-8953 GCA_031373605.1 Allobosea sp.
GCAACCCGATTTGCGCACATCCTGTGCTTTTGGACGTGTCGCGAATGTGGGGCAGGAAACTGCTCGACAAGGCTGCCGTTCGGGCACATGTTGCCGCCGGTCGTGACAAGGTTTGGCTCTCGCAGGAGGCTCGAATGATGCATTCTCAGGTGCTGCGGCGGGCTTTGCTAAGTGCCTGCGCCTCTGTCCCGTTGTTTCTTGATGCGCCTTTGCTGGCTCAGGCCCCGGCAGCTCCGCCTGCTGCTCCCGCGCTCGATCCCGCTGTTGCAGCATCCAAAAGTGCTTTCGAGCGACTCGACGAGGCCGAACGCAAGGCCATCCAGAACGAGCTGATCTGGACAGGGGATTTCAACGGCGTCGCGGGCGGCGAGTTCGGCAAGCGCACCTATGACGCGATGCTGGCCTTTGAGCGGCGCACAAGGTCGCCAGCGGCTGATGGTATCCTCAACCCGGCTGAACGCGGCATGCTTCAGCGCGACGCCAAGGCTGCACGCGATGGCCAGCGCTGGACGCAGGTGCGTGACGACAAGACAGGCGTCAGCCTGGGGCTTCCGATGGCCGTGCTGACGCAGAAGGTCGCCGTCGAGATCGGGCAGGTCTACCGCTCGGCTGACGGCTCGGTCTCGGTCGAGATGGCATCCATCCGCAACACCGATACAGGCGCGCTGCAAACCCTGTTCGACCAGCTGCGGGCCGACAAGCCGGGCCGCAAGGTGACCTATCGCCTGTCGCGGCCTGACTGGTTCGTGGTGTCAGGCGAGGAGGGCCCCCGCCGCTTCTACACGCGCATCGCTTCAGGGCCGGCTGGCCTGCGCGGCTACACCTTCCGGTTCCCGGCGGCGGAAGCTGCACGCTACGAGCGGCTGATGATCGCCATGGCCAACAGCTTCGAGCCTTTTCCGGGCACGGGTGTGGCGGCCAATCCGGCCAATGTGCCGGCCACGGTCGTCACTGCCGGAACCACGACTGCGCCTGCCGCCGTGGTGTCCAAACCCGTCGCGAACCGTGTGCTGCTCAGCGCCATCAGGATCGCGCCCGCCAAGCTCGTCACCAGCGCAGCGGGGTTTGCCGCCTGCAAGGAGCCGAGGCTGGGCAGTGAGCCCATCGCGGCTTCTGCCGTGACGCGCGAGGGCGATCTGGTGATGATCGCGACGGGCACCAGCGCTGGTGCTGTGGCCAACATCAGTCCGGTTTCTGATGCAGCCGTCGTTGGCCGGAAAGTCTTCGCCATTTCCTTCGACCAGAGCGATGGCACGCCGCGCCCCGTGCTTACCGCCGGAACATTGATCGCGGCGGCAACAGGCGCTCCCGCGCGCGTGCAGGCATCGCTGCAATCGGGCGCAGCGGGTGCGCCGGTTTTCAATGAAGAAGGGGCATTGGTCGGGTTGGTTTCGGGCGCCAACAGACCGTTGAAAGCCATCGCCGGGGTGATCCCGATGACAAGTTATCCGATGGTAACAGCGCCAATCGGGTCACAAACCGCTCAGCCCGGATCGGTTCAGCCCTTGTCTTCCCGTGCGCAGGCTGTGGTCGCAATTCTCTGCGCAGGTTGAGGCTGCTACATCAACGCAAGACGGAAACATCGCCCCAGTCCTGGCGATGCTCTATCGACTCGGTTCTCGAATGATTGGTCGGGGCGAGAGGATTTGAACCTCCGACCCCCTGTCCCCCAGACAGGTGCGCTAACCGGGCTGCGCTACGCCCCGACTGCGCTGGCTTATAGACATGGCAGTTCACCAGCGCAACGCGTTAGGCGAAGGTCGGGAACTTCATTTTCGGTGCCTGGCAATGGCCGGTCATCAGATACCCTGACCCCCGCGCGGTTAACCCTGATCTGGAACTCTGATTGTAACCTTTCGCTAACCAAAGCATCTTCACGGCAACTCCTGATGCGGCACATCGGTGAGGTCTGCCCATGTCCATGCTGCCAATGTCTGCGATTGTTTCAACTGACGGCCATCTGTCTGCGCGGGAACGCGAGGGATCAGGCAGCGGCCGTCGTTCGCTTGAGCCCTTCTTTCGTTCGCTTGATCCGAACTGGCACTCGGATTGGGCCTGGGAGCATTACGGCGACACGATCCAGGCCCTGTCGCGCCAGTTTGGCCTGACGCGCTTCTGCGAGATTGGCGGTGGACGGGATCCGCTGTTCCAGCCCGGCGATGCCGCGCGCATGGGCATCGAGATGACGGTCAATGACATTGATGCGGGCGAACTGGCGTTGACCCCCCGTGGTCTGCGGACGGCCCGGTTCGACATTGCCGGCGACCTGTCAGAGCCGGACGCGACGCCCGGCCGCTACGATCTGATGTTTTCGCGCATGGTGTTCGAGCATGTGCATGATGTGCCGCGTGCCTGGGCCAACATTCACAGCCTGCTGGCACCTGGCGGCGTGGCGCTCGCCTTCTTCCCGACGCTCTGGGCCCCTGTTTTCGCGCTGAACCATATCCTGCCCGAAAAGGCCTCGCGCGCCATTGTCCATGCGCTCTTCCCCGCAAGACGCGATGGCGGCGGCGATCCGAAATTCCCGGCTTTCTACGATCATTGCCGGGGAGATGCACGCATCCTCACGCCGATGCTGAACAAGGCTGGGTTCTCGGATGTCCATGTCCAGCCGTTCTGGGGCCATGGCTATTTCAAGCGCATGCCGGGTCTGCGCCAGATCGATCATGCTGCCAATGCGATGGCTGCAAAGATCAATTGGCCTTTCGTGTCGACCTATGCCTTCGTGATGGTGCGCAAGGCACCAGCCTGATGTGATGATCGAGCCGCGCGCTCAGGCGCGTGGCGGATGGTCAGGGTGCAGGCTGGCCAGCCCCCAGGTCAGCCCCAGCAAGAGATAGACATGGCGCCAGTGGTCCGTGTCGATCTGCATGCCTTGCAGGATGGTGATGAACAGCACGGACCAGATCGCGATGGCGTGACTCTGCCATGGTGAGCGCTGGAACACAGTGCGCCAGCCGACATAGCAGGTCGCCACCGTCAGTGCGGCATACGAGATGCCCCCCAGCCAGCCATAGGATGCGAACGCGTTGATGTAGACATTGTGCGGGTCTTCCGGGAAATGCCAGCGGAAGCGCAGCGGCCCGAGACCGTTCGGGTTGTCGAGCATCAGCGGGATCGAGCGCAGCTGGTTGCCAAAGCGGCCCGTGACGCCAAGGTCGTAAGACTGTTCAAGGCTGGCACGCTCTTCGAAAATCGCGCGGATGCCCTCGAATGAGAGCGCGACACCGAGAGCCGCGACAATTCCAAGCACGCAGGCCAGCGAAATCAGGATGATGCGCGCCCGCCGGTTGGCATTGGGGCTGGTGAGGAACATCAGCAGCATCATCAGCGCAGTCGCAATGACCAGATTGCCCCAGGCGCCGCGCGAGAAGGTAAGAAACAGCGCAAAGAGCGGGATGCTCATGAACAGGAAGCCGCGCGTGAGGCCGATGCGCCCCAGGAGGATACCCTGGATCAGATAGACAATCGGCAGCACAAGAAATGGCCCCAGCACATTCGGGTCCTTGAAAGTGCCCGAAGCACGACCGTAAAGCGCCAGAAAGCTGCCAGACCCGCCAATGTCAAAATATCCGATGATGCCTGCCGTGCCGGCCACCCAGGCCGCCATGAGGTAGCCCTTGCGCATGGTCTCCAGTCGGCCGAGCGGATCATCAGCCATGATGGCGGCAAAGAAGACCGAGGTGATCATCAGATAGACCGACACGGCCATGAAGCGCACAGAGGGTGGCTCGTCCATCCACGGGATCAACGAGAAGGTGCCGCCGATGTTGTAGAGCAAAAGCAGCACCGCCATCGGCAGCAGTTTCTGCGAAAAGCGGATGCCGCACAGCGCATAGACGGCAAAAGCCAGCAGGAAGGCGACCTCGTAAGGCGAGGGTTCAATGAAGCCAATGCAGCCGCAGGCCACCAGCAGCCACAGGCTGCCACGCTGCAGCGAGGCCATCGACAGCAGCAGAGGGCGCGGCTGAGGTGATGCGCTCTGGCGTGGCTGGCCCGGCTGCAGTTGGCCCTTGTCGGCGATCGCGCTCAATATGCGTTCTCATTCTTGGAGATGAGCGAGAACGGCGTCTTGATGAGGATGTAGAGGTCGAGCATCACGGACCAGTTCTCGATGTAGTAGAGATCATGCTCGACGCGCCGCTGGATCTTGTCCTCGGTGTCTGTCTCGCCGCGCCAGCCATTGATCTGCGCCCAGCCGGTGATGCCGGGCTTGACCTTGTGGCGGGCAAAATAACCATCGACCACCTGGTCATAAAGCCGGTTCTCAGCCTTTGCATGCACCGCATGCGGGCGCGGCCCGACCAGCGAAAGATTACCTCGGAAGATCACGTTGAAGAGCTGCGGCAGCTCGTCAATCGAGGTTTTGCGGATGAAACGACCGACTTTCGTGACGCGCGGGTCGTCCTTGGTGACGAGTTTGGATGCAGTGGCATCCGACATGTCGGTATACATCGAGCGGAACTTGAACACCTCGGTCAGCTCGTTGTTGAAGCCATAGCGCTTCTGCCGGAAGAAGACCGGCCCGCGCGAGTCGAGCTTGATGGCTATCGCCGTGAGCACCATGATCGGCGAAACCGCAATCAGCGCCAGAACGCCGACAATCTTGTCGAACAGCCATTTGACGACAATGTCCCAGTCGGCAATCGGCCGGTCGAACACGTCGAGCACCGGCACCGCGCCAATGTAGGAATAGGAGCGCGGGCGGAAACGCAGCTTCGACATATGGGCCGAAAGCCGGATGTCGATGGGCAGGATCCAGAGCTTGCGCAGCATCTGCAGAAGACGGACCTCAGCCGAAATCGGCATGGTGAAGATCACCAGATCAAGCTTGGTGCGGCGCGCGAACTCTACGAGATCATCCACTGTGCCAAGCTTGGGATAGCCACCCACGAGGTCCGGCGAGCGGTCATCATTGCGGTCATCGAACACGCCGCAGACGCGAAGCCCGGTGTCGCGCTGGCCTTCCAGCGCCTTGATGAGCTCGATGCCGGCCTCGCCACCACCGACGATGGCCGTGCGGCGCTCAAGCCGTCCGGCGCGGGTCATCCGCCGCACGGTCCAGGCCAGGATCAGGCGGCCTAACATCAGTCCGGCCAGGCCAAGGCCATAGAAGGCCGCAAGCCAGACCCGCGACACCTGATCGCCCTGCTTCATGAAGAAGAAGGCCGCAAGCGTGATGAGGAACAAGGCCGTCCAGCCTGCAAAAAGCCGCAAGATCTGGTGCAAGAAAGAGCGCAGTGCGCCGAGATGATAGAGATGCAGCGCCTGAAAGCCGATCAGCGTGCCCAGCGCCATCAGGGGAATGGTGAAGCGATAATGGCCGGGCGTCTCCAGCACCTCTGCGACATAGTTCAGGTAGATCAGCGTGCCGATGATGCTGACGGTCAGCACATCCATCAGGCGCGCAACCCCTTCGATCATGATCGGCGACAATGTTGGCTTGACCGGGATCGCAGCCAGCCGCTCGGCCAGCGGGTGCAGCACATGCGGGGTGCCGCCTGACGAGCCAAACGCGCCATCAGCGGTTGCCGCTGCTGGCGAGGTTTCAACCTTCATCATGTCCCGGACATCGAAAGCGCCCATGGTCCTGCTCCGTCGTGATGGGCATAGGCTGCCCTTCAAAGTTCATTTCCTGACACGCTAGCCACAAAGCCTGTCGGAAGGCTTAAACGCTGCCCATGCCCCGTCGTTTCGCCAGTGCATCACGGTACGCCGCAAGCACGCCGTCGATCATGGCATTCAGTGTGAAGTGCTGGCGCACATGGGCCGCAAGATCAGCTGCCTCGGCAATGAGCTGATCCGGCGCCATGTCGAGCGCGTCGTTGATGGCGCGCGCCAGAATGGTCGAATCATTGGGTGCAAACAGCCGGTGCGCATGCGCCGGACCATAGATTTCGCCTATGCCGCCAACATTGGTTGAAACCAGCGGCTGGCGCGCGGCAGCCGCTTCCAGAATGACGTATGGCAGGGACTCGGCGCGCGATGGCACGACCATGATACGGGCCCGCGCCAAAGCTATGCGGATCGGTCCCGGCGGCGCAAAGACTGATTGCGCCAACACGCCGCGCTCGGCTGCGTACTGTTTGAGTTGCGCCTCTTCCGGGCCGGAACCGACGATCAGCATGCTCGGCTGCTTGCCATAGGTGTCACGCAGCAGACCGAGCGCATCGATCAGCGTGTCGACGCCCTTGGCGGTGCGCAATTCACCCAGATAGACCAGATCGAACGCGGCGCCGCTGTGATCGATGGGCTCGAACTCGGCATCGGAGACGCCATTCAGCACGACGCGATGATTGGTCATGGGCTTGTGGCCGACATAGGCCTCGAAGCGATCCGCGATGTACTGGCTCTCGAACAGGAACATGTCGGTCGCGCGCTCAAGCATGCGCTCGATGCCCATGTAGACGCGGTGTTCGGCGCTGCCCGGCTTGTAGTTGAAGCTGCCGCCATGCGGCGTGTAGCCGGTGATGTAGTTGCGTCCACTTTCAGCCAGAGCCGGGATGCGGGCATAGACTCCACCTTTCGAGCCATGCGCATGCATCACGTCTGGCTGAACGGTGCGGCGAAAACGGCGGGCTGCAATCTGCGCCTTGAGATCGGTGAGGCTCGGATAGCGCGACATCGGCACACGCGTCACCCCAAGCTCCAGATGCGGGCCCAGCTCGGCAAAAACCTCGTCGGCGCGGGCGCTGACCGTGGTTGAGTCGCAGAAAATCCCCACCTTGTGCCCGCGATCAATCTGTCCGCGTGCAAGGTCAAGCACATGACGGAACAGGCCTCCGAGCGGGGCCCGGAAGATGTGGATGATCTTGAGCGGTGTGTCTGTCATCGGTCTCACGCGAGGCGGAAAGGCGGGTGCACTGCCATGGTGGTGGCAGCCTCACGCAAACATCAGAACCAGCGTTCCTTGATGACGATCGTGTCACCTGGACGCACGGCATATGTGATTGGCACCGAGCCAGTGATGCTCTGGCCGTTGATGGTGCGTGTCACCTCGGCATAGTTGCGCTGGCCGCGAGCCGTGAAGCCACCGGCAATCGCAACGGCGGTCTGCACGGTCATGCCGTTCACATAAGGAAACTGGCCGGACGTGGTAACTTCGCCCAGCATGAAGAACGGGCGATAGGCATCGACCTCGACGCTGACCTTGGGTTCGCGCAGGTAGCCTCCGCGCAGGCGACCCTCGATCTGGCGCTCAAGCTGCGGCGTTGTCTTGTTCAGGGCCTCGACTGTGCCGATCAGGGGCATGGTGATGCGGCCTGTGCCATCGACGGCGTAAACGTTGGAGAGATTGTCCTGGCCAAACACGATGACGCGCAGACGGTCGCCACTTGCCAGCGTGTAGGGGCCTTCGGGCTGGTCGAAGCCGAATTCCGGCGCTGCCACGCGCGGCGCACATGCCGAAAGCACGAGCGTTGCAGCCACTGTAAAAATGGAAAAGCGCCGAAGCATGTGAAGTAGACCCTAAGAAGCTGACATCAGGATTAGCCGCACATGGTTAACAAAACCTGATCTTTGCGCGGTTTCGAAAAGGCGCGGCTCTTAACCGGGAAATAACCTTAATGAGGTCTGATGGCAGCTCAGTTTGGTTTGAGTGGGTGTTCCTATGGCTGGTCGTTATCAGGCAGAGTATGGCGAGGCGGAATCGCGCAGGGCGGGCGACATGCTCGATCTGTCGGCGCTCTGGTCAGCGATCAAGCAGCGCAAGCTGTGGATCCTTGGGCCGACACTGCTGGTGCTTGTCGGCAGCTTCATCGCGGTCAACCTCATCACCCCGCGCTACACGGGCGAGGCCAAGCTGCTGCTGGAGAATCGCGAAAGCTTCTACACCCGCCCCGGTGCCGATCTCGCCAGCAGCCCGCAGATCGACAGCGAGGCCGTGCAAAGCCAGGTGCAGCTCATCATGTCGCGCGATCTGGCCCGTGAGGCCATCAAGCGCCTTGGTCTGGTCGGCAATTCCGAATTCGACCCCGGTGCCGGTCTCTTCAGCTCGGCGCAAAAGCTGCTGGTGATGCTGGGCCTGTCCGCGCACCCGGCGGACAAGTCGCCGGAAGACCGCGTCTTCGAGAAGTATTTCGACCGGCTGCTGGTCTTCCCCGTCGGCCGTTCGCGCATTGTGGCCATCGAGTTCACGTCAAAAGACCCCGCCATTGCCGCCAAGGGCGCCAATGTCATTGCCCAAACTTATCTGGAGATGCAGGAAACCGCCAAGAAGGATACCGCGCGCGGCGCCTCGTCCTGGCTGTCCACCACCATCGAGCCTCTGCGCCAGAAGCTGGCAGAGTCCGAGGCCAAGGTCGAGGAATACCGCTCGCGTGCGGGCCTTCTGGTGGGCACCAACAACACCACCATCACCTCGCAGCAGATGGTCGACATGTCGGGCCAGCTCTCGACGGCCCGCTCGGCACAAGCTGAGTCGCAGGCCAAGGCCCGCCTGATCCGCGATGCGATCCGCCAGGGCCGCACCTTCGAAATTCCCGACGTCGCCAACAACCCGCTGGTGCAGCGCCTGATCGAGCAGCGTGTCAACCTGCGCACGCAGCTGGCACTTGAGTCGCGCACCTTGCTGTCAGAGCATCCGCGCATCAAGGAGCTGAACGCGCAGCTGAACGATCTGGAAAGCCAGATCCGCTCGGCCGCTGAGCGCACCGTGCGCACGCTGGAGAATGATGCGCGCATCGCTGGCTCACGTGTCGAAAGCCTGGTGGCCGTGCTCGATGGCCAGAAGAAGAACGTGTCCGATGCCAACGAGAGCGAGGTTCAGCTCCGAGCGCTCGAGCGCGAAGCCAAGACCCAGCGCGACCAGCTGGAGCAATATCTCGGCCGCTATCGCGAGGCGACCGCGCGCGATGCGCAGAATGCGACACCGGCCGATGCCCGCGTGATCTCGCGCGCCATCGAGCCCATCATGCCGTCTTTCCCCAAGAAAATTCCCACGATGGTGGTTGCA
>JANMMX010000003.1:0-2058 GCA_031373605.1 Allobosea sp.
CAGAACCAGCGTTCCTTGATGACGATCGTGTCACCTGGACGCACGGCATATGTGATTGGCACCGAGCCAGTGATGCTCTGGCCGTTGATGGTGCGTGTCACCTCGGCATAGTTGCGCTGGCCGCGAGCCGTGAAGCCACCAGCAATCGCAACGGCGGTCTGCACGGTCATGCCGTTCACATAAGGAAACTGGCCGGACGTGGTAACTTCGCCCAGCATGAAGAACGGGCGATAGGCATCGACCTCGACGCTGACCTTGGGTTCGCGCAGGTAGCCACCGCGCAGGCGACCCTCGATCTGGCGCTCAAGCTGCGGAGTTGTCTTGTTCAGTGCATCGACTGTGCCGATCAGGGGCATGGTGATGCGCCCCGAGCCATCGACAGCATAGACATTGGAAAGATTGTCCTGCCCGAACACGATAACGCGCAGCCGGTCACCGCTTGCAAGCGTGTAGGGACCTTCGGGCTGGTCAAAGCCGAATTCCGGCGCTGCCACACGCGGCGCGCACGCTGAAAGCGCAAGCGAAGCAGCAACTACAAAAATGGAAACGTGCCGAAGCATGTGAAGAAGACCCTAATAAGCTGGATTCAGGATTAGCCGCACATGGTTAACAAAACCTGATCTTCGCGCAGTTTCCAAAAGGCGCCGCTCTTAACCCGGAAATAACCTTAATGAGTTCTGATGGGCACTCAGTTTGGTTTGAGTGGGTGTTCCTATGGCTGGTCGTTATCAGGCAGAGTATGGCGAGGCGAATTCGCGGCGGGCGGGCGACATGCTCGATCTGTCGGCGCTCTGGTCCGCGATCAAGCAGCGCAAGCTTTGGATCCTTGGGCCAACGCTTCTGGTGCTTGTCGGCAGCTTCATTGCCGTTAATCTCATCACGCCGCGCTACACAGGCGAGGCCAAGCTGCTGCTCGAGAACCGCGAGAGCTTTTATACCCGTCCAGGTGCCGATCTGGCCGGCAGCCCGCAGATCGACAGCGAGGCCGTGCAGAGCCAGGTGCAGCTCATCATGTCACGCGATCTGGCGCGCGAGGCCATCAAGCGTCTTGGACTGGTGGGCAATTCCGAATTCGATCCCGGTGCAGGCCTCTTCAGCTCGGCACAAAAACTGCTGGTGATGCTGGGCTTGTCCGCGCACCCGGCGGACAAGTCGCCGGAAGACCGCGTGTTCGAGAAGTATTTCGACCGGCTCCTGGTGTTTCCGGTCGGCCGCTCGCGCATTGTCGCGATCGAGTTCACCTCGAAGGACCCGGCCATCGCCGCCAAGGGCGCCAATGTCATCGCCCAGACCTATCTGGAAATGCAGGAAACCGCCAAGAAAGACACCGCGCGCGGGGCGTCTTCGTGGCTGTCGACCACCATCGAGCCCCTGCGCCAGAAGCTGGCGGAGTCCGAGGCCAAGGTTGAGGAATACCGCTCGCGTGCGGGCCTTTTGGTCGGCACCAACAACACCACCATCACCTCGCAGCAGATGGTTGACATGTCGGGCCAGCTCTCGACAGCGCGTTCGGCGCAGGCCGAATCGCAGGCCAAGGCCCGCCTGATCCGCGATGCGATCCGCCAGGGCCGCACCTTCGAAATTCCCGATGTCGCCAACAACCCGCTGGTGCAGCGCCTGATCGAGCAGCGTGTCAACTTGCGCACGCAGCTGGCGCTTGAGTCGCGCACGCTGCTGTCAGAGCATCCGCGCATCAAGGAGCTGAATGCACAGCTGAACGATCTGGAAAGCCAGATCCGCTCGGCCGCCGAGCGCACTGTTCGCACTTTGGAGAATGATGCGCGCATCGCTGGCTCACGTGTCGAAAGCCTTGTGGCCGTGCTCGATGGCCAGAAGAAGAACGTGTCCGATGCCAACGAGAGCGAGGTTCAGCTCCGAGCGCTCGAGCGCGAAGCCAAGACCCAGCGCGACCAGCTTGAGCAATATCTCGGCCGCTATCGCGAGGCGACCGCGCGCGATGCGCAGAATGCGACACCGGCCGATGCCCGCGTGATCTCGCGCGCCATCGAGCCCATCATGCCGTCTTTCCCCAAGAAAATTCCCACGATGGTGGTTGCA
>JANMMX010000016.1:0-4882 GCA_031373605.1 Allobosea sp.
TTCGTGCGCATCAACATCCCCAGCCCGCACGGCGTCTACATGCATGACACGCCGTCCAAGGGCATTTTCGGTGATGATTACCGCTTCGTGTCGTCAGGCTGCATCCGCGTGCAGAACGTGCGCGACTACATCACCTGGCTCTTGAAAGACACGCCCGGCTGGGACCGCGCCAAGATCGACCAGACGATCGCATCCGGCGAGCGCATCAATGCGCGCATCACGCAGCCCGTGCCGGTGTTCTGGGTCTATGTCACGGCCTGGGCGACGCCGGATGGCGGCATCCAGTTCCGCGATGACATCTACCAGAAGGACGGGCTGGGTCCGGTGCCCGTGGCGCAGCTTCCGGGAAGTGCTGACGAATAGCTTTCGCTATCGCCGGGGCCGCTCTGCGATCCCCGGGGCCATGCAGCGGAGCGGAATGGCACCCGGGGTCCAGCGCATAAAGTGCGAAGCACAATGTTTGTTTTGTGCCGCTGACGCGGCGGGTCATGCGCTGGACCCCGGATCGGGTTCCGCTGGCGCTGCACCCGTCCGGGGATCGCCCCACCCGCGACATCTCGCCCTCAAAATCCCGCCGCCCTTGGAATCATGCACTGCAACATGCTACGAGCCCGGCTCCGGATTGAAGCCCGCTAGAGGAGCCCGCCATGAGCCAGATCGCTGCCGCCGCGCAATTGTCGAATTCGTTCTTTGGCGCCTCGCTGGCTGACCGCGACCCCGAACTGGCCAGGACCATCGAGCTGGAGCTGGGCCGCCAGCGCGACGAGATCGAGCTGATTGCCTCCGAAAACATCGTCTCGCGCGCCGTGATGGAAGCGCAGGGCTCGGTGATGACCAACAAATACGCGGAGGGCTATCCCGGCCGCCGTTATTATGGCGGCTGCCAGTTCGTCGACATGGCCGAGACACTCGCCATCGAGCGCGCCTGCCGCCTGTTTGATTGCCAGTTCGCCAATGTGCAGCCCAATTCCGGCAGCCAGGCCAACCAGGCCGTGTTCATGGCGCTGATGCAGCCGGGCGACACGTTCATGGGTCTTGATCTGGCTGCTGGCGGCCATCTCACCCATGGCGCGCCGGTCAACCAGTCCGGCAAATGGTTCAACCCGGTGCATTACGGTGTTTGCGTCGTCGACCAGAAGATCGACATGGATGCCGTCGAGCGCATCGCCGAGGAAGCGAAGCCCAAACTCATCATTGCTGGCGGCTCGGCCTATGCCCGCCATTGGGATTTTGCCCGCTTCCGCGAGATTGCCGACAAGGTCGGCGCCGTGTTTCTGGTCGATATGGCGCATTTCTCCGGCCTTGTGGCTGGCGGCGCGCACCCCTCGCCCTTTCCCCATGCCCATGTGGTCACCACCACGACGCACAAAACCCTGCGGGGTCCGCGCGGCGGCATGATCCTGACCAATGACGAGGCGCTGGCGAAGAAGTTCAATTCGGCCATCTTCCCCGGCATTCAGGGCGGCCCGCTGATGCATGTCATCGCCGCCAAGGCGGTGGCCTTCCACGAGGCGCTGCAGCCCGAGTTCAAGCTCTATGCCCATGCCGTGGTCGCAAACGCCAAGGCGCTGGCCTCCTCGCTGCAAGCGCGCGGCTTTGATCTGGTCACCGGCGGCACGGATAACCACCTGATGCTGGTCGATCTGCGCTCCAAGGGCCTGACAGGCAAGGCAGCCGAGGCCGCGATGGGTCGCGCCCACCTGACCTGCAACAAGAATGGCATTCCGTTCGATCCCGCCAAGCCGATGGTCACCTCCGGCGTGCGGCTGGGCACACCGGCTGCCACCTCGCGCGGCTTCGGCATCGCCGAGTTCAGCCAAGTCGGCGAGCTGATCGCCGATGTGCTCGACGGGCTGGCCAAGAACGGGGAAGAGGGCAATAGTGCCGTCGAGCAGGCCGTGAAGGTCCGCGTCCACGCCCTGACGAAGCGCTTCCCGATTTATTGAGGGGGCGTGCTGCGGCAGGGACGGTTCCAAGGGGGGCACCATGCCAAAATTCGCACTGCAAGCCGGACTGTTGGCCTGCGCTTTGTTGATCGGGAACACCTCTGCCAGCGCCCAGCAGGAGCGCGCTGTCCCAGAGCTTGGAGGCTATGGTGTCCTAACGTCGCCAAAAGGCAAGCCGCGCGGCTCCATTATCTTGATGCCCGGTGGCAATGGCAGCCTTGGAATCACCAGTGCTGGCCAGATCACGCAGTTGCAAGGCAATCAGCTTATCCGGACGCGTGGCTCATATGCGGCATCGGGCTATGCGACATTGAGCCTGGACGCCTGGGGCGATGCTGCGGCTGCTGTTCGCTACATGCAGGGCATTGCCCGTCCCGTTGTCGTTGTGGCTACCAGTCGGGGGGCCACCAGATTGCACAGCGCCATGGCAGGAGCACCTGACGGCGTCGTCATCACCTCGGGGATGCTTGACGTCTTCCAGTCCAACATGGGGTCGGCTGCCGCGCTGCCGCGGACGCTTGTGATCCATCATCGCCGTGACAGTTGCCGCGTGACCTTGCCATCGCTGGTTGACCCTTTCATCGCCTGGTCAGCTGGGCGTGCACGTGTCACCTGGCTTGATGGTGGCGTTGATGCAGGTGATCCTTGCCAGGCAGCAGGTCATCATGGCTTTGCCGGGCTCGATGGGCGCGTCGTCGGACAGGTGACAGGTTTTGCGTCATCTCTGCGCGGGCGCTGAGATGACGTTAATTGCGCACGCGCGCCGACCACTTAACATCGCCAACTGAACAAGCGCCTTGCTAAGACGCGTCGCAACGCAATTGCTATGCGGATGGCTCTGGAGAGATTTGAATGCGCTGCCCCTATTGCGGATCGCTTGACACGCAGGTGAAGGATTCCCGGCCGACGGATGATTCCTCGTCCATCAGGCGCCGTCGCGTCTGCCCTGATTGCGGCGGGCGCTTCACAACCTTTGAGCGGGTGCAGCTGCGCGAACTCACGGTCGTCAAGCGCTCCGGCCGGCGCACGGCTTTTGACCGTGACAAGCTGCAAACCTCCATCGAGGTCGCCTTGCGCAAGCGGCCGGTCTCGCCGGAGCGAATCGAGCGCATGGTCAATGGTATCGTGCGCCAGCTCGAAAGTGCGGGCGAAGGCGAGGTGCCGAGCGCGCGTGTCGGCGAGCTGGTGATGGAGGGGCTGAAGGGCCTTGATGATGTCGCCTATGTGCGCTTTGCCTCAGTCTACAAGAACTTCCGTGAGGCGCGCGATTTCGAGGAAATCCTGGGCGAACTGTCATCGGACGAGACCGAGCCTCAACCTGTGCGCCCACCGCCGCCGCCCGTGCGGGATTGACGCGCTGCCATGAGCGGTCCCAGCCCCTTGCCGCCTGAACAGCAGGCCATCGATCTGCGCTTCATGCATCAGGCATTGGCATTGGGGGCGCGCGGGCTGGGCGACACCTGGCCCAACCCGTCCGTGGGTGCCGTCATCACGCGCGATACAGCCGATGGCCCGGTCGTCGTCGGGCGGGGCTTCACGCAATCCGGTGGCCGCCCACATGGCGAGGCGATGGCCTTTGACATGGCGGGCAATGCTTCCGCTGGCGGCACGCTTTATGTCACGCTGGAGCCCTGCTCGCATCGCACGGTGCGTGGCGCCACGCCTTGCATGGAGCGCACGGTGCTGGCTGGCATCACGCGCGTGGTTTCGGCGATGAATGACCCCAATCCGCAAATCGCGGGCCTCGGCCACGCGCTGCTGCGCGTCACGCATATTCCCGTTACGGTCGGTGTTGGCGAGGCGCAGGCGCAAGAACAGCATCGCGGCCATATCCTGCGCGTCACGCAAGGGCGCCCGATGGTGACGCTGAAACTCGCCATGACAGCTGATGGCTATGCGGGCGGGCCGGGGCGCAGTCGCCTGGCGGTGTCCTGCGAGCTGGCCTCACGCTGGGTGCATCTGCAGCGGGTGCATCATGATGCGATCATGCTCGGCATCAGTTCGGTGCTGGTTGATGATCCGCTGCTGAACGTGCGGTTGCCAGGGCTTTCGGGTCGCTCGCCCGTGCGGGTCATCCTTGATTCAGGTTTGCGCCTGCCGCTCGATGGCGCTTTGGTGCGCACGGTGGCCGAGGTTCCGGTCTGGGTCATTGCTGCCGAGGATGCTCCTGTTGCGCCAGAGCTGGCGCTGGTCGCCAAAGGTGTCGAAGTCATGCGCGTGGCGCCCGCTGGCGACGGCCATCTCGATCTGCATGAGGCCCTGATGCTGCTGGCCACACGCGGCATCACGCGGGTGTTCTCAGAAGGCGGGCCGACTGTCGCCGAAAAGCTGGCTCAAGCCGGGCTGGCGGACGAGATCATCCTGTCGCGCTCGCCGCGCGCGCTGGGCGCTGAGGGCGTCATTGCCGTGAGGCCGGGTCTGGCCAGCCTGCTGGCGGATCCAGCGCGCTATCATCTTGCCGAAAGCGGGCTGATCGGCGACGACATGTTCAACCACTACCGGAAGGTGAGCTGATGTTCACAGGCATTGTCACCGCCATCGGCACCATCGCACGCGTCGAGGCACGCGGCCCTTCGCTGAAGCGGCTGGCGCTGGCCTGCCCCTGGGAGGCGGACAACATCGATCTGGGGGCCTCCATCGCATGTGCGGGTGTTTGCCTCACTGTCACAGCACTTGAGCCGCGCGGCGATGGCAAGCCGGGATGCGTCTTCACCGTCGATGCTGCCGCCGAGACGCTGACAAAGACCGCGATTGGCAGCTGGCAGTCGGGTGCACAGGTCAACCTGGAGCGCTCGCTGAAGATTGGCGACGAGATTGGCGGCCATCTGGTCACAGGCCATGTCGATGGCATCGCCACCATCGAGGCGATTGACAGCATCGTGCCTGACCCTGCCGACCCCTGGGGCGCCACCGCGCGCTATCACATCCGTGTGCCG
>JANMMX010000030.1:0-16846 GCA_031373605.1 Allobosea sp.
TCTTTCTTGACCGAGCGCTTGCGCTCGTTGGGATCAAGGAAGGTCTTGCGCAGGCGGATCGACTTTGGCGTCACTTCCACCAGCTCGTCATCCTGAATCCAGGCGAGCGCGCGCTCCAGCGTCATGCGCACTGGCGGGGTGAGGCGCACGGCCTCATCCTTCGAGGTGGTGCGGATGTTGGTCAGCTTCTTGCCCTTGAGGACGTTCACTTCCAGATCATTGTCGCGGGTGTGGATGCCGAGAATCATGCCCTGATAGACCTTCCAGCCGGGCTCGATCACCATCGGGCCACGGTCTTCCAGGTTCCACAGCGCATAGGCCACAGCCTCGCCGGCCTCGTTGGCGATGAGCACGCCGTTCATGCGGCCCGGAATTTCGCCCTTGTAGGGCGAGTAGGCGTGGAACAGCCGGTTCATGATGGCGGTGCCGCGCGTGTCGGTAAGAAGTTCGCCCTGATAGCCGATGAGGCCACGGGTTGGTGCATGGAACACGAGACGCAGACGATTGCCGCCCGAGGGGCGCATTTCCAGCATCTCGGCCTTGCGCTCGGACATCTTCTGCACGACGACGCCGGAATGCTCCTCGTCGACGTCGATCACGACCTCTTCGATGGGCTCGAGCAGCTGGCCGGCCTCATCGCGCGTCATCACGACGCGCGGACGCGAGACGCCCATCTCGAAACCTTCACGGCGCATCTGCTCGATCAGGATCGCCAGCTGCAATTCGCCACGACCGGAGACGATATAGGCGTCCTTGTCCTTGGACTCCTCGATCTTCAGCGCGACGTTGCCTTCGGCCTCCTTCAGCAGACGGTCACGGATGACGCGGGTGGTCACCTTGTCGCCCTCGGTGCCGGCCAGCGGCGAGTCATTGACGAGGAAGGTCATCGACACGGTTGGCGGATCAATCGGCTGGGCCTGGATCGGAATGTCGAGCGCGGGATCGCAGAACGTGTCTGCGACCGTGCCCTTTGTCATGCCCGCGATGGCGACGATGTCGCCGGCGAAGGCCTCGTCCACCGGCTGCCGCTCGATGCCGCGAAACGCCAGCACCTTGGTGATGCGGCCCGACTCGACAACCTTGCCATCACGGCTCAGCACCTTGAAGGGCTGGTTCGGCTTGACCGAACCGGACGAGATGCGGCCCGTGATGATGCGGCCGAGATAAGGGTTGGCTTCAAGCAAAGTGCCAAGCAGGCGGAAGGCGCCGTCCTCGACCTTGGGCGGCGCGACATGCTTCAGCACCAGGTTGAAAAGGGGCGCCATGCCCTCATCCTGCGGGCCTTCCGGCTTGTCGGCCATCCAGCCATTCTTGCCGGAACCGTAGAGGATCGGGAAATCGAGCTGGTCATCACTGGCGTCGAGCGCGGCAAACAGGTCGAACACCTCGTTCACGACTTCCGTCACGCGGGCATCGGGCTTGTCGACCTTGTTGATGGCGACGATGGGCTTGAGGCCGATCTTCAGCGCCTTGCCGACCACGAACTTGGTCTGCGGCATCGGGCCTTCGGCGGCATCGACCAGCACGATCACGCCATCGACCATGGACAGGATGCGTTCGACCTCGCCGCCGAAATCGGCGTGGCCGGGTGTGTCGACGATGTTGATCTGCGCGTCTTTCCAGACGACCGAGGTGCACTTGGCCAGAATCGTGATGCCACGTTCTTTCTCAAGATCGTTGGAATCCATCACGCGCTCGGCAACGCGCTGGTTGTCGCGGAAGGTGCCGGACTGTTGCAGCAGCTTGTCCACCAGCGTGGTCTTGCCGTGGTCAACGTGGGCGATGATGGCAATGTTGCGCATCTGGGTGGTCATGATGGGCGCCTTTCAAAGCGCGGCGCCCGGCTCATCGGGAACCGGGCGGCCTCAAGGGTCGATGATCGACGGGATTTCGCTGCAGTGCACATAACGAATAAGCGTCGATCCGGCAACCTTTGGCTGTGCGAACATGTCAAGACGATGAAAGTCGATGAAGGATTTGCTTGACCTGCCGCCGGCAGGCGACATTCTTGCGACGGGAAAAGCCTGAGCACAGGCACTGGCACCAGTCCGAAAGAGACGGGGCCCCAGAGGAAACCGGGAGCAGAACATGACACTCTTCAAGAACGGCCCGACGCCGGGCCGCACGCGTCGCCAAGCTGCGGCGCTGGCCCTGACGGCGTTTGGCGTGGCTGCGGCAATGCTTGGCCTGACATCGGGAGCCGCACAGGCCCAGAGCTGGCCGCAGAAGCCCGTCACCATCATTGTGCCATTTCCTGCAGGTGGCGGCACGGATACGTTTGCGCGGCCATTGGCAGCCCAACTCGAAACCCAGCTCGGCCAGCGGTTCATCATCGACAACCGCGGTGGGGCTGGCGGCACGGTTGGTGCCTCGGCCGCTGCCAAGGCCGCACCGGATGGCTACACGGTGTTCATCGGCGCAGCGCATCATGCGATCGCGCCCGCGCTTTATCCAAAGCTCGACTATGACATCGAGAAGGATTTTGTGCCGATCGGCATGATCTCGCGCCCGCCGCAGGTCATCGTCGTCAACCCGGAAAAGGTGCAGGCCAAGACGCTTGCCGAGTTCATCGCGCAGGCCAAGGCCAACCCTGGCAAGATGAACTTTGCCTCTGCCGGCAATGGCACGACGCATCACCTGGCGGGCGAACTGTTCCTGCTGCTCTCGGGCACCAAGATCGTGCATGTGCCCTATCGGGGCGCAGGACCGGCGCTTCAGGATCTGCTGGCCGGGCATGTCGATGTGATGTTTGACGGGCTGGGCTCATCTGCTGCGCAGATCACAAGCGGCAAGCTCCGGGCACTGGCGCTGGCAGCACCTGCGCGCTCGCCGACGGTTCCCGATGTGCCGACAGCCGCCGAGGCCGGGCTTTCCGGCTATGATGTCGCGACCTGGTATGCGCTCTGGGCGCCCAAGGGCACACCGGCTGACATCGTCACCCGGATGCGCGAAGAGCTGCGCAAGGCGCTGGGCTCCGAGCTGATCCGCACGACCTGGGCGAAGACAGGTTCCGACATTCCCGATGTCATGGGCGATGCTTTCCAGCCTTTCCTGGCGTCTGAAGTGGCGCGCTGGGGCAAGGTGGCGAAAGACGCCAACGTGAAACTGGATTGAGGGACCCGAGCCGGCCCGCCACGCGTGCGGGTCGCGCGACTTTCTGGCGATCAGCTGAAAAGCTTGAGCTTTTCGGCGGTCGCGAGTTGGTCGATCTCGGCCAGACCCGGGGTCTCGAGCGCCTGAAGCACGGGGCGAGGGATCGTTGCCTCGGACCCCGCATCGGGCCCGACATGCACTTCGCGGAACATCAGGTCATCATCTGAGTCTGCATCGACATTGACGGGCTCGGCGGACATTTCGACAGGGATGTCCTCGAGAATGTCCTGCGATATCTCTGCTTCGAACAGATCCAGATCCGGGTCGCTGAAGAATGAGACGTCACCCGCCTTGTCGACGTCGTGCGCATCCACGATCACGACATCAATGTCGGATTGCGACAGGTCTGACGGGCCATAATTGTCAGCTTCAGTGCGTGCCGTGGTTGCCGTCACAGAGCCCGAAGGGGTAGGCCCGCCCTCCTGCCAGGCGTCGATCAGCGCATTGATTCGGCCCTCGAGCGAGCGCAGTGTGCGCACGACTTTCTGGGTGCGCTGTGCGGTCAGGTCCTGGAAAGTGCAGGCGGTGTAGATGTCGGCAGCGCGGCGATCCAGCGTGTCGCACATTTTCTGGTCAGAGCCGCCTTCGCGCAGCGCCCAGGCGGCTTCCTGGATCTGCTCGGCCGCCTCCAGAATGCTGGAGGTCGCGCTTTCGGTCGTGCGCACGATGGCGTCGAGCGCCTCTGTTGCCTCATCGAAGCGCGAGGCTTCCGCGCCATCGACGCCCGGTGTAGCCACCTCGATCTTCAGAAGCGCGATGGTTTTTGCCATCTCGACCAGATCAAAGCGCACGCGCTCGATTTGCTGCATGGAACGCTCGCCGCTGACGGCGCTTTCCAGCTTGCCGATGGCGCCCAGCAGGAGATTTGTGTCGGCATTGCGGTTGCGCTGGGCATATTGCGCCAGGAACCAGCGCCCGCGCTCCGTCTCCATGACGGCGGCCTCGATGGCGCCGAAATCATGTTCGTTCAACGGTGACAGCGCCCGCGACTCGGCCATTGCGCGACTATTCCCTTTGGTCCCAGCGACCGATGGCAGACCGGCCATGCAGCCATGGCGGTATCCCATCAGCCACGAATCTCGCAGAAACCTTTTAAGAAAGTCTGGATTTGTCTGGCAGAGAAAAGCGCGCTTCGTCATTTCATGCGCGCAATCAGCCTGATCCTCACACCGAAATCGGCCCCCGCCATCCATGACCCTTCGCCTTTCGCTGATGCAGGCACTGACCTTTCTGGGGCTCGGCATCTTTGTGCCGTTCTTCCCGGTCTGGCTGAACGCGCGCGGGCTTGGTGATTTTGCCGTCGGATTCGTGATGGCCATCCCGGCCATTGTGCGGGTTCTGGCTTCCGCTCCGGTCACGGCGCTCGCTGACAGGCACATCACCGCCAGCCATCTGCTGGTGTTGCTCAATCTCGTGGTGATGGCGGGCTATCTGCTGCTGTGGCCTTTGCGCGATGTCTGGTCGATCACGCTCGTGATGATCGCGCTGTCGGTGGCCTTTTCTGGCATCATCCCGCTCTCGGACGTCATCACCAGTGCAGCGGTGCGCAGCCATGGTGTGCATTATGGCCGCGTGCGCCTCTGGGGCTCGGTTGCCTTCATGCTGGCTACGCTGGCGGGCGGCTCGCTGCTGACAGTGCTGGGCGACGCCTCGATCCCGCTGGTTCTGGCAGCCTGCGCGGCGCTGGCGGCCCTGGGCGCGGCCATCGTGCCTCGCTTCGATGTGCGGCAGATTCCTGCAGCCACGCCGAATGATGCCGCGCCTGCAACCTTCTCGCGCGCGTTCTGGCTGATGGTCGCAGCCTCGGCCTGCGTGCAGGCCAGCCATGGCGCACTCTATACATTCAGCACCCTGCATTGGCGCGGCCTCGGTTTTGGCGACACCACGATTGGCCTGTTCTGGGCCATTGGCATCGCGCTGGAGATCGCGCTGTTTGCCTTTGCTGGCGGCATTGTCGCGCGCGGCACGGCCGGTTTGCGCTGGATCGCCTTTGGCGCTGTCGCGGCTATCCTGCGCTTTGGACTGATGCCGCTCGAGCCGGGGCTCTGGGGCACGCTGGCGCTGCAGGCCAGCCATGTCATCACCTTCGGCATGACCCATCTGGGCGTGATCGCAGCAATTTCCGTGCTCGCGCCCGAATCACGGCGCGGAGCCGCGCAGGGTCGGCTGACAGCTGCACAGGCGCTTGCCAACAGCGCGGCGATGCTCGGTTCCGGCCTGATCTATGCCAAGGTCGGAGGGCTCGTGTTTCTGGCGATGGTGCCGTTGGCGCTCGCTGGTCTGGTCTTTGCGGTGCTGGCGATGCGTCAAATTCGGCAAGAGCCGCGTCAGCCCCAGAGCGAAGCCTGAGGCGGGAAGACGAGGCTGTTCTCATAGGTCAGCCCACCCTCACGGTCTTTCGCCAGCAACAGCGGGCCATCAAGATCGACAAAGCGTGCCTTGGGCGTCAGCAGCATGGCGGGCGCCATGGCGAGCGATGTGCCCACCATGCAGCCCACCATGATCGAAAGTCCGCTGGCAATGGCCGCGTCGCTGAGGGCCAGCGCCTCGGTCAGCCCGCCGGCCTTGTCGAGTTTGATGTTGATGGCGTCATAAAGCCCGACCAGACGTGGCAATCCCGGCCGGTCGTGCAGCGACTCGTCTGCACAAAGCGGCACGCTGCGCGGCAAGGTGGCCAGGGCGGCATCGTCGCTGGCAGGCAGCGGCTGCTCGATCAGCGCGACGCCGACATCGGCGCAGGCTTTCATGTTTTCCACGAAATTTTCAGGCCTCCAGCCCTCATTGGCGTCAACCACCAGCTCGCTGTCAGGCGCACCCGCGCGCACGGCGGCAATCCGCGCCGCATCGAGACCATCGCCGCCACCGAGTTTCACTTTCAGGATGGCACGACCCGAGGCCTTCGCGGCAGCTTCTGCCATGGCGTCCGGGGTTCCAAGGCTGAGCGTGTAGCAGGTGGTGACCGGGCGCAGCCGGTCGATGCCGGCCAGCACATGGGCGGGCACACCGGCGCGCTTGGCATCAAGGTCCCAGAGCGCGCAATCCAGCGCATTGCGTGCGGCGCCATGGGGCAGCAACCCCTGCAGATCAGCACGGTCAGCGCCTGCCTCGATGGCTGGGCGCGCCGTTTCGATCTGGGCCCGCACGCTGTCCGTGCTCTCGCCATAGCGCGCATAGGGCACGCATTCGCCCCGGCCGGAATGCATGCCTTCCGAGAGTGCGACGCTGACCACAACGGCTTCTGTGCGTGAACCCCGCGCAATCGTGAAGACGCCGGCAATGGGGAAACGCTCGACGGCTGATGTGAGTTGACGCATGGAAAGACTGGCCCTGATTGTGATGTTGGGCCAATCTAGCACTCGGGCGCGCCAATCGGCAGCCTCGGAACTGATGTTGTTTTTGCATGGCTGCCCCTTCCCCTGTCATCGATGAACCGGCCATTCAGGTGGCTGTGGCGGATTCCGCGCCCGTTGTGACCCTCACCGGGCGCTGGTGCGCTGATCGTGCGCCTGTGATCGAGCCGCTGCTCGAAGATATCCGGAGCAAGCTTGATGGCGCGCTGCGGGCCAGGCTCGACCTGTCGCAGATCACGCGGCTCGACACGATGGGGGCCTATGTGCTCGACCGGCTGCGCCAGCAGGCTTTGACCGACGGCACCGTTGTCGAGTTGACCAGCACGGATGCCCGTCATCGCATCCTCCTCAATGAGGTGTCATCGCATCGCGAAGAGCCGGTCCAGCCGCCGCCACGCTCGATCTTTGTCGATTTCCTTGTGGATGTGGGTGTCAACGTCAACCGCTTCGGGCGCGACATTGCCGGTGGCACCAGTTTCCTTGGCGAGGTCGTGGTGGCGCTGGGCCGTGTCATCGCCCAGCCGTCACGGTTTCGGGGCATCGCGCTGGTCAACCAGCTTGAGCTGATCGCCTATCGCGGCGCGCCGATCATCATCCTGATCTCGTTTCTGGTGGGCTGCATCGTGGCGCAGCAGGGCATTTTCCAGTTGCAGCGTTTCGGTGCGACGGCCTTTGTGGTGAACCTGACCGGCATTCTCATCCTGCGTGAATTGTCGGTCCTGCTGACCTCGATCATGATCGCGGGCCGTTCCGGCTCGGCTTTCACGGCTGAAATCGGCTCGATGAAAATGCGCGAGGAGATTGATGCGCTCAGGGTCATGGGGCTGGACCCGGTCGAGGTGCTGGTGCTGCCGCGCATTCTGGCGCTGGTCATTGGCCTGCCGATCCTGTCCTTCATATCCGCGATCGCGGGTCTGGCGGGCGCTGGCCTTGTCGCATGGCTCTATGGCGGCATCGGCATCGACACTTACATCAACCGGCTGCAAAGCGTCATTACATGGAAGCATTTTGCGGCAGGTCTGTTCAAGGCGCCCTTCATGGCGCTGGTGATCGGGCTGATCGCCTGCATCGAGGGGCTTGAGGTCAAGGGCTCGGCTGAATCGCTCGGACGTCAGGTCACGGCTTCGGTGGTGAAGGCGATTTTCATGGTCATTGTCGTTGACGGGCTTTTCGCCATGTTCTTCGCCGCAATTCGGTTCTAGAGGCAGTGCAATGACGTCTGCCTCTGCCCTGTCCACTCCCATGCCCGCGCCCAAGCCCGCTTCCATGCCGGCGTCCATGACCTCTGCCACGTCATCTGCCCCCGGCAGCGCTGACGTGGTCATTCGTGTCCGTGACCTGAAGGTTGCCTTTGGCGAAAAGGTCATCATGGACGGTCTGGACCTGGATGTGATGCGCGGCGAAATTCTGGGCTTCGTCGGCGCCTCGGGCACGGGCAAATCGGTTCTGACCCGCGCCATTCTTGGTCTGGTGAAACACCAGCGTGGTCAGATCGAGGTGTTTGGCGAGGATCTGGGGGCTCTCAACAAGGTGCAGAAACGCGCCCTGGAGCGGCGCTTCGGCGTCATGTTCCAGCATGGGGCCCTGTTCTCGGCCCTGACGGTCAAGCAGAACGTGCAGGTGCCGATGCGTGAATATCTGGATCTGTCACCGGGCTTGCTCGATGACCTTGCCATGCTGCGCATCGAGATGGCGGGGCTTAAACCCGACGCCGCCGACAAGCTGCCGTCAGAACTGTCCGGCGGCATGATCAAGCGTGCGGCCCTGGCGCGTGCGCTGGCGCTCGACCCCGAGATCGTCTTTCTGGACGAGCCGACCTCGGGACTGGATCCGATTGGCGCTGCCGAGTTTGACGAGCTGATCTTGACCTTGAAGCGCACTTTGGGGTTGACGGTCTTCATGGTAACCCACGATCTCGACAGTCTCTATTCCTCCTGTGACCGGATCGCGGCCCTGGCGGACAAGAAGGTTGTGGTTGCGGGCCCGCTCGAAACGGTGCTGGCCTGCGATCATCCCTGGCTCAAGGCCTATTTTGGTGGAGAACGGGCCCGCGCCCGCAAGGCAGAAAGGGCCTGAGGACAAGATCCCAGATGGAAACACGCGCCAACTACGCTCTTGTCGGTCTGTTCACGGTCGCGGTTCTCGCGGCCGCCTTTGGTTTTGTCTACTGGTTCAACGGCAATGGCGGCAGTGCCAAGCGCGAAGCCATTCGCATCGTCTTCAGCGGAACAGTGACTGGCCTGACGCGTGGCTCCAGCGTTCTCTTCAATGGGCTGCGCGTGGGCGAGGTGACGGACGTGACACTGCGTGCTGATGATCCGCGCCGCATCTATGCGGTTGTCGAGGTCGAGCGCACCACGCCGATTCGTGTGGACACCAAGGCGCGCCTTGAGGCTCAAGGGTTGGCGGGTGTCGTCGTCGTGCAGTTGATCGGTGGCGAATCCGATGCAGGCGTCCTGCAGGCCGCTGCCGGCCAGCCCTTGCCGACGATCTTTGCCGAACGCTCCGAGTTTCAGGACCTTCTGGAAACCGTGCGCACCATTGCCAAGCGGGCCGATGAAGTGATGGGCAAGGTCGAAGGTCTCGTGAAGGACAATGAACAGGCCATTGGCAACACGGTGCGCAACATCGAGACTTTCTCCGGCGCGCTGGCGAAGAATTCCGGTGGAATCGAGAAACTGATGGGCAGCTTTGGCCAGATCGCCGACGTGGTCAGCCCGCTGGCCACGCGACTTGATACACTCAGTGCGGATCTGTCCGGGCTCGTGCGTTCGCTCGATCAGCAGAAGATCACGCGCACGCTCGACAATGTCGACAAGTTTGCTGCAGCGCTTGGCGGCTCCAGCGGTGACGTGTCGAAGACGGTCAAGGATGTGGCTTCCATCACTGAAAAGCTCAACAAGGCAGCCGACCAGATCGAGGGCGTGCTGAAAGGCGCACAGGCGTTCCTGGGTTCGGCTGCAGGTGGCGAAGGCCAGGGCGCGCTCGCCGATGTTGGCGCAGCCGCCCGCTCGATTCGAGGTCTTGCCGACAATCTTGACCGGCGCACGGCCGAGATCACAGCGGGCATCAGCCGCTTCACGGGGCCCGGCCTGCGCGACATCGAGGCGCTGGCCAATGATGGCAAGCGCACTCTGGGCGATCTGAACCGCACCTTGCGCAGTCTTGAGCGCAATCCGCAGCAGTTCATCTTTGGCGGGCGCGCGCCCCTGCCGCAATATGGTGGCACGCGCTGATGCTGAACTGCTCCTCTGTTCCCGCTGCCAACCGTCCGATTCACACCACAAGTCCGGACCAGTCCATGCGTCGGCCTCGCTCGCGTCTTTCTCTGAAGTCAGTGCTTGTTCTGATGACTTTGGCTGCGCTGGGCGCTGGCTGCACCGGCCCTGCCCCTTCGGCCACCTTCGACCTGACAGCGCCATCCGGCTTTGGCCAGATTGCTGGCGGGCGCGCGCATCTGGTCGTGGCCGAGCCAACAACCGTGCAGGCGCTCGACTCTGACAGGATCATCGTGCGCGAAGCGGCGGGCGCCATTTCATTCCTCGGCGGCGCGCAATGGGCAGACCGGATGCCGCGCCTCGTGCAGACCCGCCTGATCCAGACATTCGAGAATGGCAGCCGCTTGGGCGCGGTCGGGCGTCCGGGCGAGCGGATCGTGCCGGACCTGCAACTCAACACCGATGTGCGCAGTTTCTCGGTTGATTCCGGCACGCGCGAGGTTGTGGTCGAGATCAGCGCCAAGCTGGTCAATGACCGCAGCGGCAAGGTGCGCGCGGCGCGCCTCTTCGTGTCCCGCTTGCCGCTTGCCTCGGTCGACGGACCGTCAGCGGCACAGGCACTGGATCGGGCCCTCAGTCTCGTTCTGGTTGATATTGTGCGTTGGGCCGGGCGCAGCTGAGTCGTTTCGCCAGATCCAGCGCCAGCATGGACAGAAATGGCCGCCTCCGGGCCAGCACAGTTAACGCTCTGTTAAGATCGGCCCCGAAACCGTGACTTCCCTGCAACACCGGTTTTCAAAGCACCCCCTGGCCTGTGTGCAGACCATCATTCCGGTTGATCGGGCGGTCGGCATTCGTATGGTGACTGGGCGTCGGGACTTTCCCGGTCGCAGTTTTTCGTTGCCGCTCCTGAATGAGCAGGATTGGGAACGAAAGACCGGGAAATGCGAAGACCGAGCTGAACGCCCCTCGAAGGGCCCAAGCAAAGTCTTTCAAGTCCCGAGGGTCTCGAAAACACTTTTGGAGGTTTCCAATGAAGCTCGCTAAGAGCCTTCTCCTCGCTTCGGCCGCCGGCTTTGCCGCGGTTTCGGGCGCCCAGGCAGCTGATCTTCCGTCGCGGAAGTCGGCCCCTGTGGAATATGTTCGTGTTTGCTCCGCTTACGGCGCAGGCTTCTTCTTCATCCCCGGCACCGAAACCTGCCTCCGCGTTGGCGGTCGTGTTCGTGCCGAGTATGCCATCTCCGAGCGCTTCAATGGCCCGGCTGGCACGCAGGACCAGGACGCCTATGGCTTCCGTGCCCGCGGCCGTCTGAACCTCGACGCACGTACGGCTACCGCTTATGGCACACTGCGCACCTTCGTGCGTTTTGAAGGCACCATCTCGAATGGTGTTTACGGCCAGGGCATCAATGGTGCCGGTCCGGCCTTCACCGCCAACCGTGGCGGCGCTGGTGGCCAGTCGTTCAACCTCGACAAGGCCTTCATCCAGTTCGGCCCGATCACTGCCGGTCGTGCACAGTCGTTCTTCGACGCTTACGCTGACGACCTCAACTACGGCGTGATCCGTGGTTCGGACGCCACCGTCAACCTGCTCGCCTACACCTTCTCCTTCGGCTCCGGCTTCTCCGCGACCCTGTCGCTTGAAGACCGTTCCGAGCGTGAAGTTGCTGGCAACTTCGCTCCTGGTGGCCAGACCTATCCTGACCTCGTCGGTTCATTGAACCTGACGCAGGGCTGGGGCTCGTTCCAGCTCTCCGGTGTCATCACCGAGCGCAACTCGTTTGCGTTTGGCGTTGGTGACAAGACCGGTTACGCCATCCAGGCCGCCACCAAGATCAACCTGCCGATGCTCGCCGCTGGCGATTATCTCTGGTTGCAGGCTGCCTATGCTGAAGGTGCGATCTCGTACCTCGGTTACGGTGGTGCTGGCGCCGGCACGACCTGGGGCGCCCAGTCGCGCGCTGGTCGTCTGATCGTCAACAACTCCGATGCCAACGTTGTCACCGTCGGTGGCATCTCCAGCATCAAGCTGACGAAGGGCTATGCCTTCACCGCTGGCCTGCTGCACTACTGGACCCCCCAGATCCGTCAGGGCGTCTATGGTTCGTATTCCAAGCTTGACTACGCGAACCTCGTCTCGACCCTCGACCCGCGCGAAATTCGCGTTGGCACGAACCTGATCTGGTCGCCGGTTGCTGGCCTCGACATCGGCGTGGAAGTTCTCTACGCAAAGGTCGAAACCCGCACCTTCGTTCCGGCCGCCGGCGTTCCGGTTGCTCGCAGCATCAAGTCCGACGACTCCATCTCGGGTCGTCTGCGCATCCAGCGCGACTTCTGATCGACCTCACGGTCCTTCAAGGAAAGCTCCGGGGAAACCCGGGGCTTTTTTGTTTGGCTAACTGTTCCGGCGAGGCTGGACGCCGATCCCTTGCCGCCCTAAGCTCCTGATTGTCTCACGGGGTGCCCTGCCGGGCTGAGAGATGCGAACGCGCATCGACCCGTCGAACCTGATCCGGGTCATTCCGGCGGAGGGATTGAGCGTGGTCTTGTCAGACTTCTGCCAGTTTTGGCCCTTGCGGGTGCCGCGCGTTCTGCGGGCCGGATCAGTCAACTTCACTGACTGCCGCAAGGAACCGACCATGGATCACCCATTCAAGACTCCCCCAGCTTCTCCCGTGCTGTCTGGCATCCGGCGCATATTGACCGCTGCCATTGCGGCGCTGGCGCTGCTGCCAGCGGCCTTCTTGCCCGCGCAGGCACAGGACAAGCCGGTGCTCACGGTTTACACCTACAGTTCCTTCACCGGGAAATATGGTCCCGGTGCCAAGATCAAGGAGCGTTTCGAGGCGATCTGCGCCTGCACGCTCACATGGGTGTCTGCCGATGATGCCGGGTCACTTGTGGGCCGGCTGAAGCTGGAAGGTGACACCACCAAGGCCGATGTCGTGCTCGGCCTCGACATTAACCTTGCTGCGGAAGCCAGGGCGACCGGGCTGTTTGTGCCTCATGGCAAGACAACCGATGGCAAGACAACCGATGGCAAGACAATGGATGGCCTGTCGCTGCCGGTCGCCTGGTCCGACAACACCTTCCTGCCCTTCGACTGGGGCCATCTTGCCTTTGTCTACGACTCGACGAAGCTCGCCAGGCCGCCCGCCAGCCTGAAGGAGCTGGTCGAGAACCCGGCTGGCCCGCGCATCGTGCTGCAGGATCCGCGCACCTCGGCGCCAGGCCTCGGTCTGCTGCTCTGGATGCGGCAAGTCTATGGTGCAGAGGCTGACGCCGCCTGGGCGAAGCTCAAGCCGCGCATTGTCACCTTCACCAAGGGCTGGTCGGAGTCCTATGGCCTGTTCTTGAAGGGCGAGGCCGACATGGTGCTCTCCTACACCACCTCGCCGGCCTATCACGTGGGTGTGGAGAAGAAGACGCAGTACCGCGCGGCGTCCTTCTCGGAGGGGCACTATGTTCATGTCGAGCTGGCCGCCCAGACCAGGATCGGTGCGGCCAAGCCGCTGGCTGGCCAGTTTCTCGACTTCGTCATGTCAGAGGCGTTTCAGGGCGCCATGCCGGAAGGCAATTGGATGATGCCGGCCCGCATGCCGGCAGCCGGGCTGCCCGCCTCCTTTGCTGACGTCATCAAGCCAGCCAGGACCTTGCTCTTCACCCCCGAAGAGGTGCAAGCCAGTCGCCGCGCCTTCATCGACGGCTGGCTGAACGCGACCAGCCGCTGATGGAACACAGAGCCGGGATGGCATGCCTGCCATGATTCATCCCGGCCATCTGGTCGCGCTTGTGCTGCTGGCGCTGGTCATGGCCTCGCTCTCGGGCCTCTCCCTGGCCGGGGGCAAAGGCGCTGATCTGGGTTCCGTCGGACCATATGTGGCAGCCCTCATCCGGGGTGCTGCCTGGCAGGCCCTGCTTTCAACGCTTGTTTCACTGGCCTTCGGTGCGTTGCTCGCGCTTGCGATGCTGCGCCGCCCTGCCTTTCCCGGGCGCGCGCTGCTGATGGCGCTGATGGGCGCCGCAACGGTTGCCCCGGCCATTGTCGTCGTCTTCGGCATCGTCGCGGTCTACGGGAGGCAAGGCTACGCAAACGCGCTTCTGGGCTGGACGGGATTCTCGCTTCCGTCCGTCTACGGCCTGCATGGCATCATGCTGGCGCATGTGCTGCTCAATGCGCCATTCATCGCGCGCGCCCTTCTGGTCGCCTTTGAGCGCGAGCCTGCCGAACATTCGCGGCTGGCGCTCGCACTCGGCTTCAAGCCGCGCGACATGTTCCGGCTTGTCGACTGGCCGGTGCTGCGGCGCGAGCTGCCGGGCCTTGCCGCGCTCACATTCCTGCTCTGCTTCACAAGTTTTGCCATTGTGCTCGCGCTGGGTGGCGGGCCGGCCAATGCGACGCTGGAAGTCGCGATCTATGAGGCGCTCCGCGTCGAGGCCGATTTTGCGCGCGCAGCGGCACTCGCGGCCGTGCAACTGGGGCTGAGCATGGCACTTGTTGCGCTTTTGGCGATGACGCAGGTGCCGATGGCCAGGTCCGAAGCCGGCATCGGGCGCACCCTGTCACGGCCGGACGCCAACTTGCTTAGCCTGCGCGTCTTCGATGCCATGGTCATCTTGCTCGCCATTCTTTTCATCGCTCCGCCACTTCTCAGCGTGCTGGAGGGTCTCAGTGTCCTGCCTATGCTGCTCGGCGGCGAGGCGATGATCGGCTTGCGCAACAGCCTTATGCTGGCGCTGGCTGCTGGCGCGCTCGCCACAGTGCTGGCCGTTCTGCTGGCGCTGGCCGCCAGACCGCCGCTCTCTGGCCAGCCAGGTGCCTGGCGCATGCAATTGCCGGAGCTGGTCGCTTTCGCGCTTCTGGGCCTGCCACCCATGGCTTTTGTCGCGGGGCTCTATGTGCTGCTGCGGGGCCTCGCACCGCCCGAAACGCTCGGGTTCATGCTGGTGCCGTTGGTCAATGCCCTGATGGCACTGCCATTCGCATGGCGGCTGCTCGCGCCTGCTGCGAAGGCCTCGCAGGAGCGTCACGGGCGGCTGGCGGCAAGCCTGGGGCTGACGGGTCTGGCGCGCCTCAGGCTGGTTGACGGGCCAGCCTTGCGGGCACCGGCCCTCTCGGCCTTTGCGCTGGGGGCTGCGCTGTCCTTCGGCGACTATGGCGTCATCAGCCTGTTCGGCGGTGGCGATCTCGTGACATTGCCATCGCTTCTGGCCGAGCGGCTGGGCAGCTACCGTATGCAGGAGGCAGCCGCCATCGCGCTTGTGCTGGTGGCCGGCGCCGGCCTGCTCGCTCACGGCGCCGACAGGGCCGCGAAAGCATCGAGCTAGCGCGGCAGCACGTAGACGTTGATCTCCAGCGCCGGGTCGCCTGCGTCCTTGAGATCGCTGACATACTCTTCGAGGAACGCATCCTTCACGACGATGCCCTTGGCCTCCAGATAGGCAGTGATCGTCTCGTAGGTGCCGTCAATGTCGTCATAGGGCGCCTTGTGCGTGAAGCGCAGCGAGCGCCCGTCCGGCGAGCGGCTGAGCCTGATGCCGTCAGAAAGTGTGGCGCGACCTTCCAGTGTGCGGTCAACCGGCAGCATCGCCTCATATTTGAAGCCATTGTCATCGGTTTCGATGAACAGCGTGAGCGGGCGCCCCGTGATTTTCAGATCAGCCTTGGCAGCCTCAATCTTCAGCCGGGTAAATATCTGCGACAGGGTGAGAAAGGCATTGTCCCAGCTGGCCTGTCCCGAGAAAGAGATCACTGGTTTCGAAACCAGCGCGATCTCGTCAATGTCATTCGGGTCCCCCGGCTTGCCTGCCAGGGTGCTGTCGGGGCCGACCATGGGAGCGATGCCAGCGGGTGGCGGAGCGGGTTGTGCCTGCACCGGTGGCGTGGCGGGCGCAGGGGTTGCTGGAGGCTGCTGGGCAGGCGCAATCTCGATAGGCCTGGTGTCAGGCACAGTCTCTGCCGGTGTTGCCGAAGGCGGCGGCGCGAGCGGGCGTGTCTCGACAGGTTGCGGCGCGGCAACGCCCGGCGCCGGGGCCTGTGCCATGCCGGGTGCCGCCAGAAGGATCGCCAGCACGCTCACAGCGCTTGCCCGCGCCAGACCCTGCTTCAAATGTGTCCACCGCACCATGCTGCCCGTCCTTGCGTGATTCGCTTCATCAGTGCCTAGCACAAGCGCGAAGCCTGCCGCACTCTGTCAGCAGAAGGGTGGCGTTTTCACGACGATGCCGCCATATAGCGTCCAGTTCGCCGCTTTTGCGAGAGACCATGAGCCCGCTCGTCAACCGTCGTTTTCTCAAGATGAACGGTCTTGGCAACAAGATCACCGTGCTGGACTTGCGCGGCACCAGCTTGCGCGTCAGTGCGCAGGAAGTGCGCGCCATTGCCAGCGACGCGCTTTCCACCTTCGACCAGCTGATGGTGATCCATGATCCGGTTGCCTCCGGCACTGATGCGCTGATCCGCATCTACAACAATGATGGTTCCGAAGCGGGTGCCTGCGGCAACGGCATGCGCTGTGTCGCCTGGGCGATGATGGCCGACCGCAAGATGGGCAACCCGGCAAAGACCTCGCTTCTGCTGCAGACCAGGGGCGGCCTGCTCAGCGCAATGCGCGTCTCGGACACCATGTTCACGGTCGATATGGGCGCCCCGAAATTTGGCTGGCAGGACATTCCGCTGAGCGAGCCCTTCCACGACACCAGCCGCTTCGAGTTGCAGATTGGGCCGATCGACGACCCCATCCTGCACACGCCCTGCGCGGTCTCGATGGGCAATCCGCACGCGGTGTTCTTTGTCGATGACCCCTATCGCTTCAATCTCGAACAGATTGGGCCCTTGCTGGAAAACCATCCGATCTTTCCTGACCGCGCCAATATCGGTCTGGCGGCCGTGACGGCGCCTGACCACATCATCTTGCGCGTGTGGGAGCGGGGCGCTGGCATCACGCAAGCCTGCGGCTCGGGTGCCTGTGCTGCACTCGTGGCAGCCGTGCGGCGCGAGTTGAGCGACCGGGAAGCCACGGTTTCGCTGCCCGGTGGCGACCTGCGCATTGCGTGGCGCGAGCGTGACAGCCATGTGCTGATGACCGGGCCCGTCGAACTGGAATGGGAAGACGAGCTGGCGGC